>JAESSL010000370.1 GCA_016764135.1 Alphaproteobacteria bacterium | reverse complement strand
GTCGGCGCAAATTGCGCCCATGGGCACGCCGCGCCGTCTTTGGGTTGTGACGCCAGCCCGGCCACCGCACTCGCACCCAATCCCAGGCTCATAAGGATGGCGCCCCCGGCGACCGGTGCGGACAGGACCGCCAGAAACAACGGCGTTCGCAACGGAATTCGAATACGGCTCGACAGGCGCCACTCGATCTTTTGTTGAAACATCGCGCGCAGAAGCAGAACCCACGGCGCCAAAGCGACGATTGCGGGGTAAATAGACCACCGAACCTGATACGCCGCCAGCGACCCAAACACCGCCAGCAACACGGCCAGATAAATCAATCCCAGTGAATTCGAGTAGCACTGCTGACGGCGGCGCCAGATTTTATACGCGAGGTACGCCCCGGCTAGCACCGACGGACCCAAATAAATTGCGAAATCACCGGCATTTAGCGTCTGCACCTCATCGATATGGTCAAGCCAGATTGCGCCAAGCGCCGGATCGACCTCAACAAACGGGCCACCCAAAAAGTCGGGAAACACAAACGCAACGAGCATCAGCGGCGCCGCCAGAATGGCCGCGCCGCCAATCATTCTCGCTAACCAACCCGGGTCCGCCAGACGGCGCAACGCGCGCTCCACAAGTCCCGCCGCCGTCAGGGCCACGACGATCAGCCCCCAATGCACGATTGAAATGCGGTCGTATTCGAGCGCGGCGAGCGCGGCAAATCCGTGCTCAAGCGGCATGGCGACGCTCAACGCCAATGCGACGCCGGTCAAATACCAAATCACGTCACGCAAATACCATTCGCCCCGCACCATCCACGCGGCGCCCAGAACACCGAGCGCAACAACGACCGGCGCGGCGCCTTCGATACTCACCCAGATCGCCAAGCCGCCAATCACGCCCGCCGCCCCGCAACACCGCAAACGCCCCGCCAACCCGCGCAGAAAGAGTGCGACCCCTATAACGAATAAAAACGCGAGCAGGGAATGGTGATCGGGTCGCGCGACGCTATAGACCGCCGCCAACGCTGGCTGCGTGACGAAGAGCAGCGCCAGAAAAACAAAGGCGCGATTGGATAAATGAGCGCGCGTCGCCCAGGACAACGCCAACAACGACGCAAACTGCAAAAGCGGGCTTATCATCGCGCCCCACCAATAAAGCCCGTCGCGAAACCCGATCAACCAGCCAAGCGGGCGCGCGCCCACCAGAAGCAAAACGTCAAAAGGTCGGGTCCAATGCAGCGTCTCGCCGTACGGCGCGTTGGAAAGTGGAAACCCCACATCGCGCCAGCCTTCTGAGTTCGCCCAGACCTCGACCCGCAGCAATCGCATGTAACTGTCCGGGCCCGCCAGAGCGTCTTCCGCGCCCGGCATCGGCGAATAACCACTGAGCGCCAGCGCAATTTGTACAAAGACGAGCACAACGCCGGCAGCGACAATCGCGATAGGATGATGCATCGTCTGGCTTTTCCTGCGTCAGGGCGCCGCGTCAGGCCTCTTTTTAATCCATCCGCCGGGGCGCATTCATCACGGGCGCATGCGTCAATGTACGACGTTTTGCGCCGCTTTTTGACGAAGACGCAAAAACCGCAGCGCCCGCTGCGCGGCATCGGCCGTCATGCTGGCGTAGACGCCCGGCAAGGCGAACGTATCCTGTGCGGAGCGCGATTGTTGAAAGTCCGTAAATTCAACGACGTCCTTGAACACATCTAAATCGAGGTCGATCGCCTTGCACAAGACCGCGACTTTCTGCCCTGAGGGATCGAAAATCGCCTCGCGCGCCGCATTGAATTCAATACCGGACATTTCCGCCAGTCCCGCGACGAATTTCCAGATTTCCCGGTTCTCAACAAATTTAGTCACCAGCTTTCTATCAAGCTGTTTCAGCGCAACCTTCCGGGCGATGAACCGCTGAGCGTATTCCCGATCGTCTTCATCGCTGTTTTGAGTAAGGTCGTCCCGGGATTGATCAATGGCCTCGTCGATCTTTGCAACATCCACCCCCGGCGCGTCAGACAATATGCTTTCGCGAACCGCCGCCGACACATTCTGAAACAACTTTTCCGCCAGATCGCGTGAAACGTCTGTTCGCGCGGCCAGGCGCCCACCGACCGCTTTCTTGTCTGTGGCGCGTCCCAACATTGTCGCCATCGTGTTTTCGGTCAATGCCGCGCCCGCGTTGCCAGCCAGGGATCCCAGCACCCGATCATCGCCTTTTTCCGCCAGCGACCCCGCCACCTTCTCGCTCACCGTCGTGCGCTTCGAAATCGCCAGCAAATGCTCCTGACTATGCCGCGCGACAATCGACAGTAAGTCGGGCTCGCTGAGAACAGAGCTCCGCGTCAGAATTGGACGGGCGACGTCGATATCGTCATTGGCCAGGGTCTCAATAATGGCGGAGGGGGCGACCTGCGCATCCGCCAGCGTATCCGCCAGAACGGCGCGCACTTTTGCTTCCATTTCGCGCGCCAGCTTGAACATGATATCGCCGAAGAACGCTAACTCCTGCTCGTTCAGCGTCTCGGGCTCTTCCATGAACAAATCGGTGACGTCACGCAGTAGCTTCTGACGCGCCGACGAAGATTTTTCCTTCGCCAGATTCGCCAAATTCGTCAGTTGTACAAATTTATCTGTCATCGGATTTTGCGAATCACTGCACCAAAAGCGCCCTTGTTTCAATGCATAAGACCTTGAGCCTAAACATACTCGAGAGTCAATTCTTCACAAGACGGAAGAATCAGTTTAAACGGGAGAATATAGGATACGCACGTTATACGAGTGAACTGTATATGTGCTTTAAATTTGGAAAATAGCGCTTCAATATGTTGCTTTAAGCCGCCGAATGGATCAATTACAACTTCACGCAATATTAGGGTCCGGACGCGCCATCGCGATGGATTGCCACGCCATCGGCGGAGCCATACCGGATTCTGATCCCCAGGGACGTTTGTTTCAGACCGATATCCTGAACAAGACCGTCCTGATCAAACGCTTTGAACCCGCCTTGAGCACGGCGCGTCTCGATCTCAATGTCAGTACGGTCGTCTATTTCCCATACGATTATAACAATCCGTATGAAGGTGGAGAATCCATCGATTACAACATGTTTGGCTTTCCGGGCCTGCTGGTGAACAAAATCGCCCATGGGTCGGAAACGCGCGAACTGATGGCGATGATCGAACACGATGTTGAAGTTTTGCGTATGATCGAATCCATGCACACGCTTGATCCGTTCATGTTTAAAAGCAGGGCGGAGCAACTGGGCGTCGAAGCGGACATTCACCCAAAGTATTTTGCCATATCACCGACTGAATGGGACCGAATTCGTCTTCCAATCCGGGACAAGATCGCGCGGTTGGTCAGCAAGGCGCTTGGCGCGAGCGATGGCGCCGAGACCACAAAGGCGCAAGGACAACATGTTGAGGTTTTCCTGAAAAAAATCTGGGAAGCCACTGATATTGAAGGCGTCGAACCTTTTGTGAAGGCGATGCAAATCCCCCCCGACAGAGCGCCGGATATTTTCTTCGCCTGGAAAGCCGTCTGTTATTATCAGGTTCAATTTAATGATTCGCTGAACGACCTGAAAACGATGTTCCAATGGGTCGGCAACAATAAGCTCTGTTTCCCGTCCGGCGGACTGAACCTGTCAGAGCCCGAACAAAAGATCATCCTCAAGCGTCGGGACGCTCTGCGCGAAAAAATGCGGATCGACCACGTGAAGGCCCGTCAGATCATCGCGGAATATGAAAATAGCTACAACCAGTTCATTTTGAACGACAGGCCCCGGAAATTCATGGATTTCCTGGGAAATTCCGCAAATTCATACCTGAACCTGGCCGCAAACGTTTCCACAGCGACGCATAGCATCAACCTGTGGAAACGTTATATGAGCCGGTATGGTCCAACATTGCGGCACCGCCAGTTTATGGAGTTGTTCAACGGCCTGACGCTATTGAACAACATCGACTCACGGCAGAAAATGTCAGCCTGACCGCCACGCGCGCCGTACTAGAGGGACGCAAATACTATCGATTGAGGACGTCGTCACGCGCACCGCCAGCGAGCTTCATCACTTCGGCGACATCGGCTTCCGCCACGCCCAGCTCTTGTAACGTCGCTTGCAAATGCCCTGCTACGGCATCGAAATGCGCGTCGTTCAGCCCGTTTTTAACCAGAGGCGCATGCGCCGCGCGCATGTCGAGCCCGGTGTAGTTATTGGGTCCGCCAAACACCATCGCCAGAAACGCTTTTTGTTTCGCGCGTTGTTTTTTCATATCGGTTGTTTTGAAAAAATGATTAATCGAATCGTCGGCAATAACTTTTTTATAAAAAAGATCGACCGCTGCATCCATCGCGGCATGTCCGCCGATACGGTCAAATAAACTCTCACTCATAAAGTTCTCCTGGAAAAAATCTCTGGCGATACGCCATCGTTGCGCCAATGACGAAAGCACAATTCTGATGTTTATTCCCGCTTTTCCCGGGGGGGGTGCGACCAAATGCGGCAGCGCTGAACTTTGAGTTCCGACGTCGATTAAATTTCGCTCAGCGCCCTACGAATCGCGGCGCGCGCTTTTCCAGAAAAGCCTGAACGCCTTCACGTCGGTCTTCGGAATCGAGCGCTCGATCCTGCCCCCATGATTCCAGCATCGCGCCATCCCAGGGGTCACGACTAAGCCCCTTCAAGACCGCCTGCTTGGCCAGCGCGAAATGTTTTGTCGGGCCCGCCGCCAGTCGCGTCGCCAGCGCCATCGTCCGATCCATCAAATCATCCGGAGGCGTGATATCATTGATCAGCCCCGCCCCGCGCGCCTCTTCCAGATCGATATCGTCGGCCAGATAAAGCCATTGCAGCGCGCGTCCGTATCCAACCAGCTTTGGCAGGGTCCAGGTCACCAGATCGTCGGGATGAATGGCCCGCTTCAGCCAGATCGGCAACAACCGCGCCGATTGCGAACAAATCCGGATATCGCAGAGCAGCGCCAGCCCGAGGCCGCCGCCCGCGGCGACGCCATTAATCGCCGCGATGGTCGGCTTTGGCATTTCCAGCAAATCGAGACACCATCCGAACCGTGGTTCGTTTGACGCCGTGGGCCAGGGCCGTTTGTCTTCGGCGCCAAGATCCGCCCCGGAACAGAACCCTCGCCCGGCGCCCGTCAGGACCATGGCCCGAGCGTCGTCGTCATCGCGAATTTCGCGCAACATCCGTCGAATTTCTTCCCGCATGACGCCATCAAACGCATTCAACCGGTCTGGCCTGTTCAAGGTAACGACGACCACCACGCCATCGGCGCGCGCCTCAATATCGATCGTCTGATAACCCGAATATTCCTGCATGGCGCGCTGCGTCCTGAATGGAAGAAAGAATGTCCTGGGTCGGCCCCTACGCGGCGGTCGCGAT
>JAESSL010000369.1 GCA_016764135.1 Alphaproteobacteria bacterium | reverse complement strand
GTTGTTTCGATAATTGGGCAACGCCAGATAACGGGCCATGCTTCCTGCAGCGACGCTTTTTGCCTGGGCGGAGTCGGTGGTCAGGCAGACTTTCTGTTCAACGCAGAGCCACTTGTCGTCGCCAAGAATTTCCTTCGCCATGGCGGTGTGTTCTGGCGTTACGCAATAGGGCAGGGCGCCGCATGTTCGGTCGCGCGACAACGCCAGCATATTGGGTCCCAACGCCGCTAGAACCACATTTTTCGAAGGCGGCGTTACGGCGATCTTGGCGGCGTCCATGGCGTCCAGATAAGCGCGCATCGTTGTTACGGGTTTTCCGAACTGATGGCCGCGAGCGGCTTCGACAAGCGGAATGTGAGAGACGCCGAGGCCTAAAATAAACCGGTCGTCGTACAGGCAATTCAACGTGTGATGACCCGCCATCGCAGTCAGCGCGTCGCGGGCGTAGATGTTGGCGATGCCGCTTCCCAGAATAAGTTTTTCGGTCTGGCCGAGTAAATATCCGGCCAGCGACAGAGATTCGTAGGACAAGGATTCCGGGTACCATAAAACGTCATAGTTCAGGCGTTCAACGCCTTGCGCCAATTCCGCCAGTTGCGGTTTGGTCAATCCATTCGTGGGAAACCAAACGCCGGTTCGGCCCGTTTTCATCGTTTTCATCCTCAAAATTCAGTGTCCAAAATAGAAAACGCCGCCCAAGGGGAAACATCCCCTCGAGCGGCGTCGTCAATTGCGCCCTTAGGTGTGCCAGGCGTGTTCTTGCGGCTTACGTCCCGCTTTCGGATCCAAGATCACGTTGACCAACGCTGGTCCGTCAAAGGCCATGGCCTCGTCCAGCGCGGCTTTCAAATCCGCAGGATCTTCGACAAGGATACCCTTGCCGCCAAACGCTTCCATCATCTTGTCGTAGCGTGCGCCAACGGTGAGAACCCCTGGTGGGATTTCCTTGACGTTGTCGGGCAGCTTGTCGATACCGCCGCCGATGCCGCCATTGTTGAGCACGACAATTTTTACCGGCAATTTGTTACGGCAGCAGGTTTCCATTTCCATTCCGGAGAACCCGATGGCCGAATCGCCCGAAACGGACACGACCGCTTTGTCCGGGTTGACGACGGCGGCTGCAACGGCGAAGCCCATGCCAATACCCATGGTACCGTAGCTGCCAGCGTCAAGACGGTGACGTGGCAAGGAGTTCGGCATTTGCGTCCGGCCGATATCCATGGTGTTGGCGCCTTCGCCAATGATGATGGCGTCGTCCGGAATCCACGGGCTGATGTCCCGCAAAGCGCGGTAGTAGTTGGTCGGCGCGGAATTGTCCTCGATCATCGGTTGGATCATCTTGGCGTTCTCCGCTGCCTTGGCGGCGATGGATTTTTTCCACGGCGTGTCGTCGGGGCAGAACCACTGACGGCCTTCCAACGCTTTGTTCATCTGACTGACGATGGCTTTGCCATCGCCGACCAGGGCGACTTCAGCCTGTACGTTCTGGTGGATCGACTCAGCCGAAATATCCAGTTGGATAATGCGGACGTCTTTGCCAAACCGCGGCGGTTGACCAAAATGCATGATCCAGTTCAATCGCGCGCCCATCAGGAAGATAACGTCCGCGTCCTTCAGCGCGAGGCTACGCGCCGCACCGACGGATAAGGGGTGGTTGTCGTCCATGACGCCTTTGCCCATGGGCGAGGCCAGGAACGGGATTTGAGTGCGTTCGACGAAAGATCGAACTTCCTCTTCGGCGCGAGACCACGCCATGCCTTTACCACAGATGACCAGCGGACGCTCGGCGGATTCGAGGGCGTCCAGCGCGGCTTCGACATCTTCCTGCATCGCTTGCGTGCGAGGCGGCTCAGCAACGGTCGCGGCGGGCATTACGCTCGCTTCGTCGACTTCCTGCTGAATGACATCGTCGGGCATATCGAGATAGACGGGGCCCGGGCGACCATAGATCGAGTACCGGATCGCCTGTTCGACGTAGAACGGGATACGCGCCGCGTCTTCGACAGCGTGCGCAAATTTACAATAGGGTTCAGCAAGAGCGACCTGGCGTTCTTCCTGGAACGCGCCCATGCCATTTTGGCTGATCGCGGAGGCGCCGCCAATGAGGATCATCGGCCAGAAGTTCTGCTGCGCATTGGCGAGACCGGCGAAGGCGTGGATGACGCCAGGACCGGACACTGTCAGACAGGCGCCGGGGCGACCCGTCATATACCCAACGGCCTGTGCGGCGTAGGACGCCGACTGCTCATTGCGCATTCCGACATACTGGATGCCAGCTTCCTGTGCGGCTTTGGCGATAGGTTGTACGGGAAAACCGACAATCCCGAACATATATTCGACGCCTTGCTGTTTTAAGTTTCGCGCCAACAGCGTAGCGCCTGTGACCGTACCCATCCCTTATCTCCTTATTTAAGTTGCGGACGCACACGGAAAACGATCGCCGCGGGCCCAGGATATTATGGAATTTTCTCCCAGGACGTCGATGCGTCCTGGGAACTCCCTTCGAGGTCTGAAACGCATTTACCCCTCGCCACGCGGCATTCAACATGCGCTACCGTGGGATTAACTGCGCTAACATCGTTAATTAAGGACCATGAAAATCCAAATTACAATGATATCTCCCGTGAATCCGTCATTTTATTAATTATGCACGGCGCCTGTGCGCGCGTCCGGTCAAATTGTCCGGTCGTTTGCCCGCCATCGACTCTTAAGTCACCCCTGAGATTCGGCTCCATCGATCAAGTCTGATCTCGCGACCGCGAAGATTCGAATATGGACGAGGTGGCGTCGACTCGTTTGGCGGCTCCGGATATCGACATGGGTTGTCCATACCTTTAATCGCGGCCCGTTGACGCAGGACCGCGCCACGTCCCGGACGCTGCTGCGGCGCGGGTTTTATTCAATTTCGCGATCCTGTTCGGGGGTGTTTCAGGGGGATTTCAAAATTGTTGGCTTGACGAAAGACGGTCCGGTTACGAGGATAACAGCTCTGTTTATCCCGCTATTGTTTATGTCGCGCGCCCGTCGCGCACCGTTTGTTCATCGAACGACAAGCAATCTTGTGGAGGCCGTCCGGCGCGAACCCTTTACGTTTGGTCATTGAAAATCTCAGGGAGAACATGGCGATGAGACAAATTTCACTGGTGGCGTTTCTTCAGGCGCAAAATTGCACGACATTGCCGTCTTCCTGGCGCCATCCGGACGCGCGAACCGATACTTATTCGCCTGAGTATTATCAGCACATCGCTCGCGTGCTGGAGGCTGGAAAATTCGATATGGGCTTTTTTGACGACCGTCTGGCGATGCCCGATATGTATGCGGGCGATCATGCGGAGACCGTCAAGAATGGCATTCGTTGCGTTAAAATGGATGCGGTGACGTGCTTGATGACCATGGCGGCGGTGACCACGCATCTGGGGCTCGGCGCGACCTATTCCACAACCTATCACGAGCCCTTTCACGTCGCCCGTGTGTTCCAGACGCTCGATCTGATGACGAAAGGCCGTGCGGCTTGGAATGTCGTGACGTCAGTCAACGATAACGAAGCCCGCAATATGGGCCGCGAGTCGCACACGGATCATGCGCTTCGGTATGATCGGGCGGATGAGTTCATGGAAGTCGTTCTGGGGCACTGGGACACCTGGGAGGACGACGCCATCGTCGTCGACAAGAAGAACAACCTCTACGCCCATCCCGACAAGGTTCACCGCCTTGACTACAAGGGAAAATTCCTGAGTTCGCGTGGCCCCTTTACCGTTCCGCGCACGCCACAAGGGCACCCGGTCGTCATTCAGGCCGGGTCGAGCGGCCGCGGCAAGCTTTTTGGCGCCCGGTGGGGCGAGTTGCTTTTCGTCGTCTATCGCGAGCTGGAATCCGGCAAGGCGGAATACGCCAGCATCAAGGCCGCCGCGGCGGATGCGGGACGGAATCCCGATCATATGAAAGTCGCAACGCTCTTCTACCCCATGGTCGCCGCCACCAAAATGGAGGCGGAAGATAACCGCGCCGCTTATGAAAAGCTGTCCACTGAAATGGATCAACTGTCGTTACTGTCGGAAGCGTTGAATTTCGATTTTGCGACGAAAGAACTGGACGAGCCGTTTACCAGTGACGAGATCGAAGGCCTGCAGGGCATGCGCGCCATGCGCGACCGCGTCATGGAGAGTGGGATCGAGAACCCGACCGTGCGCGACTTCATGAGAATTACCCAACGCGGTCTGTTGAGCGAAGCGAACACCTGGGTTGGCGGGCCCAAAGAAATCGCCGACCGTATGGAGGAATGGTTCACCGGGCCTGCGTGTGACGGGTTCGTCGTAGGACCAACCCATCAGCCAGGCGCGTTTGAGGATTTTGTCAAATATGTGGTGCCCGAACTCCAAAAGCGGGGACTCTACCGAAAAGAATATTCCGGACCAACTTTGCGCGATCATCTGGGGCTGGAGCGACCTGACATCGGCGCCTGGCGGACAAAATACGACGCCGCCGAGTAAGCGCCAGTCGAGTTCCGCCAACCGTTTAAAACGCAACTTTTGATCGTGTAAAACTGAATCCGGCGCCAAAGACTTGCGGTAAATGATCTTCCTGTCCTAGGCTGAACACATGGATCAAGCTGTTATGACGCTTGGCCGGGTGTAGGACGTCAATCAGGGGAGGGATCGGCATATGTCTAGACATATGATTTTGAGCGCGGCGGTTGCCATGGGAGCGCTTTTGGGCGCTAACGCACAGGCGGGCGAGGTTGGAACAACCGAAGCTGAAGTAATGAAAAACCTGTCGCTGGCGCAGGACTGGATGTCTGGCGACATCAAAAGCTACGGCAGTGCGAAAGTCACCTATACCGGTCCGGTCATCACCATGACCTCATCGCACCATGTGCCGAAAGTCTCCGGTCTGGCGAAAGTCAGCATCAAAGCCTTTCGCGTGCTGGAAAAAATGTCGAATGGCAAGATCAAGGTGAATGACACCTGGTCCAAAACGATTCACGGCGCGCGCGACGGCCGCAAGGCGGTGCGGACGGGAGTCAGTGATTACGCGCCCTGCTTTCCGGCGTATAACGCCCGCGACTACGATCTGTTGCACGGGTTGGGATTACCGTTCCTGTTTAACAACACGCATGAAGCGACGGCGATTTCCGAAGAGCTTTATCCGAAATACCTGAAAAAGCGTTTTGAACGCTTCAAGGGCGTCAAACTGGCGCGCGCCTCACAAACGGCGGCGTATCATTTGTACACCAAGAAACCTGTCCGCACGTTGGAAGAAGTAAAGGGCCTGAAGGTCCGCGCCGGTGGCGGACCGCACGCTAAAATCATCGCAGCCCTGGGCGCCGTGCCGGTATCAATGCCGGCGGCCGACGCCTATACCGCGATGCAACGGGGCACGCTGGACGCCTATCACATCAATGACGCTGTGGCGCCGATTTTCAAGGTGCACGAAGTCACGGATTTTCGGACGGTGAACGGGTTCAATTACTTCCCGGT
>JAESSL010000368.1 GCA_016764135.1 Alphaproteobacteria bacterium | reverse complement strand
CGAACCGACCCGAAAGCCGCTGACGCCCAACTTCGGGATCCGACAGATCATTCAACTCGTTAAAAATACGGTGCGCCTCGGCTTCACTCCCACCGATAACCGGACTGAGCCCCGGTAGAATGAGCGTCTGATCCACCGAACGCCCTTCTTTAACCAACAGTGATTTCAAATCCGCATAAAACGCCTGCGCCGTCGCTTTTTCCATATGCGCCGTAAACACGGCCTCGGCATGGCGCGCGGCGAATCGCCGTCCCGTATCCGATGATCCAGCCTGCACCAGAACCGGGCGCCCCTGGGGACCGCGCGGTAAATTCAACGGCCCCGCGACCTGATAATATTCGCCCTCATGCTCGATGGGACGAATCCTCTCCGCATGCGCATACAGACCGGACTCCCGATCATCGACCACCGCATCATCGGCCCAGCTGTCCCATAGCCCCTTGGCGACCTGCAAAAATTCCTCGGCCCGGGCGTAGCGATCACTATGGCTGACCTGACTGGAATCGCCAAAATTTCGCGCCGCCGGCGCGGACCATGACGTGACGATATTCCACCCCACCCGGCCGCCGCTCATATGATCCAACGACGAAAATTGCCGCACCAGATTATAGGGCTCCGTATAGGTCGTCGACGCCGTGGCGATCAATCCGATGCGTTGCGTCGATACCGCCAGCGCGCCCAACACCGTGATCGGCTCCAGCCAGGCGCGCGCCGCGCGCGCCACATCATCCCGCGCGGCCAGTTGATCCGCCAGAAAGATGGAATCGAACAAGCCCGCCTCGGCCCGGCGCGCCAGATCCTGATAATAGCGGATGTCGGTCAAGGGCAGAGGCGAGGCGTCCGGATGGCGCCACGACGCCTCGTGGTGCCCCCGACTGTTGATAAACAGATTCAGGTGTAATTGTCGTTTCATAGCGCAAAGTCTAGGCGCCGATCACGCCATCGTCCACCTCTCGTCCCGAATTCAAGTGTTTGCCCGATCCTAATTGCTGCGGAATGAACCGTCCTTTTCATCGGTTTGGATGTTTTTTAGGCACTTTTTATATTGTCTGTTTTAACGACAACACCTGATTTCTGCGTAATGCCTTGAAAGCACTCATAAATTGAAATTATTCCGAATTGGCACGGTGATTGCGATTGTCTGTCCAGTGTTTCACTGATGTTTTAAAGACGATGGACGCGCGCATGCGGGTTTTACTGATTACCGATTTACCGATTTCAACGCCGTTTTGCGACGCTTCGGCGTGCGAATATGCCGCAACTCTGGCGCCATCGGAATTTACCGAGGCGCGGGCGCGGGCACACGCGCCGGAAATTGTAGTCGCAACGCTGCGCGCGCCAAACGCCGCAATCTTCAAAGAATTAAGCTTGTTCAACACGCCAACCGGTTTGCCCGTGATCTATGTCGATCACGCGACGGACCATCGCGCCGCCATCGCGCACCTCGCCGCAGAGGCGGGCGTCACCGCCTATATCCCCGCCGCACAACCGATCGCCGATTCGCAATCCCTGCTCCGTTGGGCCCAGATGCGTTTTCAATCGATACAGAAGATGCAGAAAAAGCTGGCCGACACGGAGAAAAAACTGGCCGACCGCATTGTGATAGAGCGCGCCAAAGGGCTCATGATGCAGATTCAAGGCATCGGCGAAGAAACCGCATACCGCGAAATGCGCAGCCAATCCATGCGACACGCCGTATCCATGCGGGTCACGGCGCAATCAATACTGGATGCTTGCGGTCACACGCCGGGACGTTAACCGGAGATAGACTGGATACGCCGCCTTATCGGGATTAGTCGGAAAGCTTCGCATAATATGCAAGGCGCTCGGACACGACACCGTCTTTAGTAACCTTGATCAAACCGCTGCCTTGCAAGTCGGTTCCTGGAACCGCCCACCAACACGATGCCGTCAGAACGCCGTTTTCTTCCTTGGTCACCACCTCGGTTAACGCCATAAACGGCCCTTCAAACGCGCTGCCGCGAATAGAAGCGACAAGGTCGACCATACCGGAAAAGTATTGTGAGAAATCTGCTTTGGCGATTTTTCCAGCATTGGGGTCATCGAAAACAAACGAATCAGATACCGCGCCCAAAATGGTATCCAGCGCTCCGTTTGACCAACCTTCCGCATAGGCGCCTAAATGATCTGCTGCACTCATGTCTGCCTCCCTGTAACAAAATTTTCACGCGCACTCTATCACGATTTCACGTCGAGCTTAGAGGCCAAGGACCCGCTTGGCGATGATGTTTTTCTGAATTTCGTTCGAGCCGCCATAGATCGACGCCGCGCGGCGCAACAACCGATCCGCCATGATCCCCGCCGAATATTCCGGTCCCACCGGCGGCTCGTTCCAATCCGGACGGAACTGATCCGTCGAATAGGGCAATCCGTAATAGCCCAGCGCCTGCACCAGAATCTCGTTCAACTCCTGTTGGATTTCAGTGCCGGTGACTTTGATCGTCGATGCGCCATCGCCGGGACTGCGGCCCGCGCTGATATCCGCCTGCATTCGCAGATTGGTCATTTCCAACGCATCCAGCGCCGAGGCCGCTTTCGCCAATCGCATCTTGAACCCGGATTCGTCCATCAGGACGCCGCCATCGGAGTGTTCCTGACGCGCAATGTCCTTAACCCGCTCCACTGTGCGTTTATGGGTCGCGATTTGCGCAATCCCCGCCCGCTCATGGCCCAGCAAATATTTGGCGTAGGTCCAGCCCATGTTTTCTTCCGCGATGCGGTTGGATACCGGCACCCGGACATCATCAAAAAACACTTCGTTCAGATGTCGCCGCCCATCCATGCTGATGATGGGTTTGATCGTAATGCCTTTGGTTTTCAGATTGATCAGCAAGAAGGTGATGCCTTCCTGTTGCTTCACTTCGGTATCGGTGCGGACCAGACAAAAAATCCACTCCGCCAGATGCGCCAGCGAGGTCCATATCTTCTGACCGTTGACGACATATTCGTCGCCGTCCAGAACGGCGCGCGTTTGTAGCGACGCCAGATCTGAGCCCGAGCCCGGTTCCGAGTACCCTTGGCACCAATATATATCGCCGCTCAGAATATTTGGCAGATGCTGCTTTTTTTGTTCGTCCGTGCCGTAGGTGTAGATGACCGGCCCGACCATGGTGACGCCAAAGCCGCTGACCGGTGGGCAATCGGCGGACTGATACTCTTCGGCGAAGATATGCTTTTCCATCGACGTCCAGCCGGGACCGCCATACTCGGCCGGCCAGTTCGGGGCGACCCAGCCTCGCTCATGAAGGATTTTTTGCCACTTTACCGCCATTTCCTTAGGAATGTGAGCGCCACGCTGGTTCGCATCGCGAATTTCCTGCGGTAAATTCTCCGCAATAAAACTTCGTACTTCTTCGCGGAACGCAATATCCTCGTCGCGCAATTCCAGATCCATGACAGACACTCCCGACCGTTGTCCCGCTTCTGCGGTGTTTCAGGGGTTACCTTACACGGGTAAGCGTTCACGGCAAACATCCGTCGTCCGGACAAATTTAACGACAATTGTATCGTCGCCCGCACCATATCGCGCCGTCGTCTCTATCGTATCGTCGTTAGTGAGAAATAAAATCTGGCGCCCGCGGAAGACCGGTTTTTATAACCAATCGAGCCATCGTGTTTTTCAATGATCGCTTTGGAGATATTCAGTCCCAGCCCGGACCCGCCCTTGGGCCGGCTATCGGACCCATCCGCCTGGGAAAACCGCTCAAACAGCCGGGATTCAAACGAAGCCGGAACGCCGGGGCCCGAATCGGCGACAGACACTGTGACGACGCCGCCGCGCCGGGTCACTGCAATTTCCACCACGCTGCCATCGGGGGAGAATTTCGCGGCGTTGGACAAAAAATTAGAGACGACCTGCGTCAGCCGATCGCCGTCGCCGCGCACATTTACGTTTTCTTCAATCTCGCCAAGGACGAACGATACGCGCTGTGTTTCCGCGAAGCCGGAATTACTCTCAACCGCATCTCCCACCAGACGGGAAATGTCCAACGTTCGGAAATTGAACGTCATTTCGCCGGATTCCAGCTTTTCCATATCAAGAATATCGTTCACCAGACCAATCAACCGGTCCGTGTTCCGATACGCGACGTTCACCATATTCATTGATTTTTCGGGTACTTCTCCCAAAGCGCCCGCGAGGACCAGACCCAGCGCCCCTTTGATCGACGTCAGCGGCGTCCGTAATTCATGGCTGATCGTGGCGACAAATTCACTCTTCAACCGCTCGACTTCCTTGCGGTCCGTAATGTCGACAGACACTGTCACCGTGCCGCCATCTGCGGTTTTTTGTTCCGAGATGAGAAGAAACCGGCCATTCTGGCGCTCCAGCTCTATCGGTCGCCCCGGATTTTGATGCTGTCGCATGCGTTCTTTAAAATACACGTCCTCGCGCCCCACAGCACCAGGCACCAGTCCACGATCCAGCGTTGCGCGGACATGATCCGCAAACAGGGTGCCCGGCGCAGTCGTT
>JAESSL010000367.1 GCA_016764135.1 Alphaproteobacteria bacterium | reverse complement strand
TGAAGATGGAAGCGGATCGTGAAAATAGGCCCTGAACCATCATCTGAACCGGGGTTTATGGTATTTGGCGCGGGGCTCAAGATATCTTCGCCGCGTAAATCTTCGCCGGACGCGGATAGATACAGTCGGCGTTGATGCAGTTTTCCATAGGGTTTGGCGTAGCCGTCATGGGTTACGGCCAACCAGATGGCGCCGACGGATTCGTCGCGCTCGCTGGTGACCGCAGCGATTCGGGCGTCCGTTTCGCCAGAGTCCTCGATTCCGCTGGAATTGGTGTCGCCGATGGACAGGGTTGAATGCGCGCTGGTGCCTCGCCCGGCGCGGCGCCACGCGGGATCGGTCGTTTGCGCGGCGCCACAATTGACCACCAGTCGCTCCCGCCCGAAACTGAACTCAAAACTGCCGGCGCCCGCATGGCCGTTATGTCGGGCAGGCGCGCCCGTATCGACCAGCACCAGATATTTGCCGACGGACAGCCGTTCATACCCGGAGCCCGGCGCGCTGGTCGGGGTGCGGGCGCGGATATTGGCCTGCGCCAGCGCCAGATCGATTCGGCTGGGGTCGCTTTCATAGCCGCCATTGAAATGCGCCAGTTTGCCATCTGCATGGCGCAACATGCGCACCATGGGCGCGGCCTTTCGCAAGGCGCCGGTGATGAATTTGGGGACGTTCAGATCACTGGATTTGAGCGTCGCGCGGATATCGGTCAAATGGCGCACCAACGCCGCCTGGATGATGGGATTGCGTTCAAGACAACCGCCATCGTCATGAAGTTGCGCCGCCAGTTCCTGCTCCAGAAGTTCCAGCGCCGTGTCCGCTGCGGCGTCTGCGTCGGGCAGGCATAATCCGCGATACAGCAATCCTTTGATGGCGGTCAGGCGGGCGATTCCCTCGACCTCCCGCGCGGCGGTCCAGCCCAGATGCCGGTGCTGGCGAACCAGCGCGGTCAAAAGGTCGCTGCGCAACTCGTCGGATGCCGGGACGAAGAACAATTCAAACTGGGAAAACCACGCGACCAGCCGGGCGCCCATGACATCTGCGCGCCACCCATCCGGCGCGGCGGTGGAATAACGGCTAAATCGGTCGAGCCAGTCGCGGGTCAGCGTGTGGGCGCAGGTTCTGGCGTCATGGCCGCCTATGGCGCGCAGATCCCGCAGCCAGGCGAATTCGTGAATCGAGGGGGTTGAAGATCCGGCGTTAAGGGCGCCGTCGTCAGGACCGGCGTCTGGCGCGTCCCAGAAAACCGCCCAGGAATCAGCGTTGCGCGCCAGTTTAGCGCCTGTCGCCGCGTCGCCGGGCCATGGGTCCATGGGCAGGGTCGTTAGTCGCGTTGGCGTTTTTTGCGGTGAGACCGCCCCCAGAAAAGACGCCCAGCGGTTCACCAGGCGTCGTCGCCCGCGCCCCCAGGCAGGCCCGGTGGATTTTACCTCTATGGGCGTCGGGTCATCCGGCATTCTTCAGGCGCTGGATATTGGCGGCGTATTCGCCATTGGCGAAGGTTGCGGTGCCCGCGACGAGAACATCGGCGCCGGCGGCGATAATCTCCGCCGCATTGTCGAAATTGACGCCGCCATCGACTTCCAGATCGATTGTGCGTCCGCTGGCGTCGATCCGTTTACGCAGCTCTTTGATCTTGTCGATCTGCGAGGCGATGAAGGACTGCCCGCCGAATCCGGGATTGACGCTCATCACCAGCACCAGATCGACGTCGTCGAGCAGATAATCCACCGCTGACAGCGACGTGCCGGGGTTGAGGGAGACGCCCGCTTTCTTGCCCAGCGATTTGATATACTGAATGGTCCGGTGCGTATGCGGCGTGGCTTCCGCGTGAACCGTGATGATATCCGCGCCCGCAGCGACAAAGGCGTCCAGATACGGATCGACCGGCGCGATCATCAAATGGACGTCAAAAGGTTTGTCCGTATGGGGCCGCAGCGCTTTTACGACATCCGGGCCAATGGTCAGGTTGGGGACAAAATGCCCGTCCATGACATCGATATGGATGTAATCCGCGTCCGCTGCGTCAAGCGCGCGAACCTCTTCACCCAACCGGGCGAAATCGGCGGAGAGAATCGATGGGGCGATTCGGGTGGGCTGTTGCATGACGGCGCTTACCTGTTTCCACGATGCGCGCCGGGGAAAATCTGAACCAGCGGCGCATCGAATGCGACTTGAGGGGACACGCCAGAACTACTGATTTCAGCGCTCAGGCGCAAGCGGCAATCGGCGTTTTCGTATTCTTTAACGCGTCGATGAACGGCTTGTTTCGCGTGTTTTTCGCCAGTTTATCTGAGATCTTATTCGGCGCGTCTCAGGCGAGCGATGAAAAAGCCGTCCAGCCCGCCGCGCTCCGGCCAAAATCCGGGCAGGGTGCGAACGTCGCCGTCCTTTGTGATGGCGTTGGCCAAGCCCGGCACCTCCGAGGCGTCAATCGGGTCGCGCGTGATGGCCGGGTTTTCCCTCAGTAGCGACTTGATCTGGGCGGCGCCTTCTTCGGGCTGAAGCGAACACGTGGCGTAGATCACCATCCCGCCCGGCTTCACGATATGAACGGCGTTGCGCAACAACCGCGCCTGTTCCACCGCCAGTCGTCCGGGGTCGCGCTCGCTTTTCAGCCGCAAGATGTCCGGGTGGCGGCGTGCGGCGCCGGTTGCCGTACAGGGTGCGTCCAGCAGCACCTTGTCCACTGGCGTTTGGGGTCGCCATTTACCCGCATCGCCCGCGATGACGTCTACGTCAAGATGCAGGCGGTCCATATTTTCGTGCAATCGCTTCAACCGCGTGGCGGATTCGTCGAGCGCGATCACCTTTGCGCCCGCTGCGGCCAGTTGGGCGGCTTTGCCGCCCGGCGCAGCGCATAAATCCGCAACGGTCAGGCCTGCGACGTCGCCCATCAACTGCGCGGGCAATTGGGCGGCAGCGTCCTGCACCCACCATGCGCCCTCGTCATATCCGGGCAGGGCGCGGATATCGCCGCCCGAGGCGCGCCGTAAGGCGCCGGTTGGCAGAATTTCCGCGTCGAGCGCTGCGGCCCATTTTTCCGCGTCGCCTTTGACGGCGATATCCAGCGGCGGTTCAATCAGATGCGCGGCGGCGATGGCTCTCGCCGCTTTTTCACCATGAGTCGCGACCCAGCTTTTCCACAGCCAGGACGGCGTGTTCACTTTGCCTGGCTTGTCTTGCAGAATCGGCGGCTCGCGGGTGATGCGCCGCAATACGGCGTTTATCAGCCCCTTGAACGCGGTAAACCCGGCCTTTTCCGCCAAGGCCACGGT
>JAESSL010000366.1 GCA_016764135.1 Alphaproteobacteria bacterium | reverse complement strand
TAAGGGCCGTCGCCGCGTCGATGGCGTCGCCGCGATATAAAAACCACGCTGTGCGACCCCAGCCGATCAATCGGGGCAGCAGGGCAGCCTCTATCACGGACGGAATATCGAACAGTACTTCCGGCATGGCGAATCGGGCGTTATCGGACGCGATGCGAATATCGCAGCCGATCGCCACTTCCAGCCCGGCCCCCATGCGGGCGCCATTTATTCGCGCGACGACCGGAACCGGCAAGTCGCGGATCGCCTGAATGGCCCGTTGCAGTCCGGCGATATAGGCGCGCGCGCTGTCTTCGTCGAATGATTCCAGTTCCGCAAGGTTTGCGCCGGCGATAAAGGATCGTTCTCCCGCGCCGGTTAACACCGCCAAGCGAAGATCGTCATTTTTGGCGAGGTCGCGAAATGCCGACTCAAGCTCGGCGACAAGGGCGCTGGTCAGGCAATTCGCCTTTTCCTGGTTCTGGATTGTCACCCATGCGATAGCGCCGCTATCACGATTTTCGATTCTGGTTTCGATGTTCGCCATGATTACAGCCCCGCCCGCTTGGTCATGCCCGCGTCGATGGTCAGCACCGTGCCGCTGACCCAGGATGCGCGAGGACTGGCCAGAAATGTGACGACGTCGGCGACTTCCTCGACAGAGCCCGCCCGACCTTGTGGAAAGTTCTCCAGCATCTCGCGCCAGCGGGTCTTGTCGCCGTGTTTTTCCATGGCCTGCGCCTCGCCCAGCATGACCATGCGCTCGGTTTCAATGAGGCCCGGATTGACCGCGAGGACGCGAACCCCCTTATGAGGCGCTTCGCCGCCCAGCGCCTGGGTCAGCGCCATGATGCTGGCGTTCCCCATGGATCCGGCGATGTAGTTGGCGACCGGGCGCTCGCCTGCGGCGCCGATGATATTGAGAATCACGCCGTCGCCGCGCGCGCACATGGCGGGGTAGATTTCACGAATCAGGTTGATATACCCGAATACCTTGAGGTCCCAGGCGGCGCGCCAGGTTTCTTCGTCAACGGCCTCGACGCCGCCGGGGGGAATGGCGCCCGCATTGTTTATCAGGATATCGACGCCCGCTGTATCGGCCGCCAGTTGGCGCATGGAGCCGCTATCGGATAAATCAGCCGCATGGATGGTGACCTGAGCGCCATATTTGGCGTTAATTTCATCGCGAACGGCTTCCAAATCCGCCGCCGTGCGGGACGCAAGATGGAGAGTGCAGCCTTCCGCCGCCATTTGCGCGGCGACCGCCTTGCCGATCCCCTTGGAGCCGCCGGTTATCAAAACCGACTTACCGTTAAGTTTCAGGTCCATATGTTCTTTCCTCAAGCTTTGTTAAACGCGTTCGCGTCGCGTCCTGTTAAACGGTTCGCACCATGCTTGCTTCCTGTTGAAGCGCGGCGTATAAGAGCGCGCTCTAAGTAAGAGCGCGGTATGGCCTCGGGTATGCCTGCCCGCTCATAAAGACGGCGAACGTCACGAAAGGAAATAGAAATGCCCAAGTTGAAGAACAAGTCCAGCGCCAAAAAGCGCTTCCGCCTGACATCGAAAGGTAAGGTCCGGTTTAATAGCGCGTGTCTGTCGCACATGTTGCGGCGTCGGTCGCAAAAGATGAAGCGAACCAACCGCGGTACGCAAATCTTGTCCTCATCGGACGCCAGGATCATCAAGCGCAACTTCTTGCGCATGTAACGGAGCCTATTCATGTCACGAGTTAAAAGAGGCGTCACCACGCACGCCCGTCATCGTAAAGTCATTAAAGCCGCTAAAGGATCTGTGGGGCGTTCGAAAAACACCTTCCGCGCCGCGATTCAACGCGTCGAGAAAAATCTGCAATATGCGTATCGCGATCGTAGAACGCGCAAGCGCGAATTCCGTCGCCTATGGATTCAGCGGATCAACGCTGGCGCCCGGCTAAACGGTATGAATTACGCGCAATTCATCAACGGATTGAAACAGGCCCAGATCGATCTCGATCGTAAAGTTCTGTCTGATCTCGCCATTCGCGAGCCAGAAACCTTCAAGGCGTTGGTGGAACAAGCACAGGCGGCGTTAGCGGCGTAACCCAAGCCGAATCGCCCGCCGCCACGGTTTTGGTGGTTACAGTCCTGGACGGCGCCAATGGAAAATCTAGACGACCTGAAAAGCGAGCTTGTGGCGGCGGTTGACGCCGCCGCAACGCTCGGCGATCTGGAAGAAATTCGCATCTCGGCGCTTGGCAAAAAAGGCCGGGTGACCGGGTTGATGAAAGGGTTGGGCTCTCTGGCGCCTGAAGAACGGCGCGACGCCGGTCAAAACCTGAACATCGTTAAAAATGCAGTGACGGCGGCGCTGGAATCGCGTCGGGACGCGCTGGCGGACGCCGAACTGGACGCTCAGCTTGAGGCGGACCGCGTTGACGTAACGTTGCCGGTCCGGCCGGAAGTCGAAGGCCGCCTGCACCCGATCAGTCAGACCATTGATGAAATTATCGCGATCTTCGGTGAAATGGGCTTCACGGTTGCCGAAGGTCCGGATATTGAAGACAATTTCCATAACTTTACAGCGCTGAACATCCCACCGGAACATCCGGCGCGGCAGATGCACGACACGTTTTATCTGCCGGAGCAGGAAGACGGAACGCGGAAGCTTCTGCGGACCCATACGTCTTCAGTCCAGATCCGCACCATGCAAACATCCGAGCCGCCTTTGCGCATTATCGTGCCGGGTCGAGCGTATCGGTGCGATTCCGACATGACCCACACGCCGATGTTTCATCAGGTTGAAGGGCTCATTGTCGATAAGTCTGTCCATATGGGGCATCTGAAAGGATGCATCATCGATTTTTGCCGGTCTTATTTTGAATCGCCGGACGTTCCGGTGCGGTTCCGCCCCAGCTTTTTCCCGTTCACGGAACCGTCGGCGGAAGTCGATATCGGGTGTTCGCGCTCGGGTGGGACGCTAAAGATCGGCGCGGGCGAAGACTGGCTCGAAATTTTAGGCTGCGGCATGGTTCATCCAAAGGTTCTGGAGGCCTGCGGCATCGATTCAAGCGAATATCAAGGGTTCGCCTTCGGGATGGGGATCGAGCGCATCGCCATGTTGAAATACGGCATGCCCGATTTACGCGCGTTTTTCGACGCCGATATGCGCTGGTTGCGGCATTATGGATTTGCGTCGCTGGAGGTTCCCACCTTGTTGCGCGGTCTCACCCCTTAAAATTAGGAAACGGCGCCTGCGATGAAGTTCACGCTGAACTGGCTTAAGGATCATCTGGATACGGACGTTCCGCTTTCGGTGATCGACGAAAAGCTGACAAGTATTGGTCTTGAGGTTGAAGGTATCGAAGACCGCGCGGTGGGCTTTGAAAGCTTTATCGTCGGCCATGTCGTTGCTTGCGAGCGCCATCCCGACGCGGACCGGCTTCAGGTTTGCACGGTTGATACAGGCGCGGAAAAAATTCAGGTCGTTTGCGGCGCGCCGAATGCGCGCTTGGGGATGAAGGGCGTTTTTGCGCCCTCGGGATCGCATATTCCCGGCACTGGCATGGATCTGAAGGAAACGACCATTCGCGGCGTCGCGTCCAGCGGCATGCTGTGCTCCGAACGCGAGCTGGGGCTGTCGGACGATCACGACGGTATCATCGACCTGCCGGAAGACACGCCGACGGGGCAATCCTACGTGTCGTTAATGGGGCTGGACGATCCGGTTATCGAAATTGCGTTGACGCCCGACCGGGCGGATTGCGCTGGCGTACGCGGTATCGCCCGTGATCTGGCCGCGACGGGCATCGGGACCTTGAAGCCGCTTTCCGCCCCAAAAACCGAGGCGTCGTTTGAGTCGCCGATACAATGGCGACTTGCGTTTGGCGACCGGGCGCTGGGCGATAAAAACGCTGCGTGCCCCATGGTCGTGGGCCGCGCCTTTCGAAATATCAAAAATGGCCCGAGTCCAATATGGCTGCAGGACCGGTTGCGCGCCATTGGGTTGCGGCCCATTTCCGCGTTGGTTGATATCACCAATTACGTCACTTTTGATCTTGGGCGCCCGCTGCATGTTTTCGATATTGATACGTTATCCGGCGACGAATTGACCATGCGCTTCGCCGAAAATGGCGAGAAAATCGAAGCGTTGGATGGCCGCACCTATACGCTGGATGATGAAATGGTCGTCATTGGCGACGGCGCTGGCGCACAGGCGATTGCAGGCGTCATGGGTGGCGAGACGACGGGCTGCACCGAGGAAACAACCTCGGTCTTTCTCGAGGTTGCGCTGTTTGATCCGATTCGCACCGCAACGACGGGCCGCAAACTGGGCATTGAATCCGATGCGCGCTATCGCTTTGAACGGGGGGTCGATCCGAAATCGACGCAATGGGGACCCGATGTCGCGACCGCGCTGATTCTGGAACTCTGTGGCGGCGAAGTTAGCGATCTATCCATCGCGGGTGCGATGCCGACGGCGCAACCGGCGATCACGCTGGATCCCAAAAGGATCGCGACGCTGGGCGGCATGGATGTCGATATTGACGAGGCCCGTAAAATTCTGGATGCGCTCGGGTTTGAAACATCCGTTGCGGACGGGTTGATTTCCGCCGCGCCGCCATCCTGGCGGTTCGATATTGAAGGCGAAGCCTGTCTGGTTGAAGAAGCGCTGCGCATCAAAGGGTTCGATAATATTCCGACAGTCCCGTTGAGTCGCGAAACGACGCTGTCGCAACCCGCCATCACGCCG
>JAESSL010000365.1 GCA_016764135.1 Alphaproteobacteria bacterium | reverse complement strand
GGCGCAGCGGCGGCTTCCGCAGCGGCTGCAGCAGCCTCTTCGGCTTCCTTCAGGCGTTCCTGCGCCTTCGCTTTGGGCAAATGCTGTTTGGTCTGCGATGGAATCGCCGGTGTCGCCAGAATACCGGCGGCTCCCAGGAATCGCGCGACGCGGTCGGACGGATTGGCGCCAACGGACAACCAATGACGAATCCGGTCCTCAAGCAGGCTGACCCGATTGGGATCATCCTTGGCCAGCATCGGGTTATAGGTCCCGACTTTTTCAACGTAGCGACCATCGCGCGGCATCCGGGCGTCGGCAATTACAATACGATAATATGGGCGTTTCTTCGCGCCGCCCCGGGCTAGTCTAATTCTCAGCGACATGCTGGCTCCACTCCTTGGTTTCGACTTAATTCAGGTTAAATTCAAAGGGTCTAAAATTCTGCGAGTCTAAGATTCTTTTTCCGCCTCAAAACGGGCTCTTGGACATTCCCGGCATCAAACCCGCCAGGCCCTGCCGCATCATTCCTTTTTTACCCATTCTGGTCATTTTCTTCATGACTTTGCTCATCGTCATATGTTGCTTCAACAATTTGTTCACATCTTGCACGCTGACCCCGGACCCGGCCGCAATTCGCCGTTTCCGCGATGCGTGAATCAATTTTGGCCGGTCGCGCTCGGCTCTGGTCATCGATGAAATGATCGCTTCCTGCCGGAGGATCATTTTTTCATCGATATTGGCCTTGGCCATCTGGTCTTTCATCTTGCCGACGCCAGGCAACAGTTCCAGCATGCCGGACAATCCGCCCATATTGCGCATCTGCTTCAGCTGCTTGGCCATGTCGTTCAGGTCGAATTGGCCTTTCTGAATTTTCTTGGCCAGCGCTTCGGCTTCGTCCTGGTCAATCGTCTCAGCGGCTTTTTCAACAAGGCTGACAACATCGCCCATGCCCAGAATACGGTTCGCGATACGGTCCGGATGAAAATCCTCCAGCGCCTCCAACTGCTCGCCAACGCCGATCAACTTGATCGGACACCCTGTAACGGCGCGCATCGACAGCGCGGCGCCGCCTCGACCGTCGCCATCCACCCGGGTCAGCACGATGCCCGTGACATTCAGCCGGGCGTGAAAACTTTCCGCGACATTAACAGCGTCCTGACCGGTCATCGCATCGGCGACCAGCAAAACTTCCGTCGGCTCAACCGCGTCGTAAACCTGTTTGGCTTCGGACATCAAACCTTCGTCGACATGCAGACGTCCGGCGGTATCGTAAATAACGACGTCATAGCCACCCAGGCGTGCGGCCTCTCTTGCGCGTTTGGCGATATCAACAGGGCCCTGGCCCTCGATAACCGGCAGTGTCGCAACCGACGCCTGCTCGCCCAATACCTTTAACTGTTCTTGCGCCGCAGGTCGTTGCGTATCAAGCGACGCCATTATGACTTTTTTACGGTCCCGGTTCTGCATCCGCAGCGCAATTTTCGCAGCCGTCGTGGTCTTGCCGGAGCCTTGCAAACCGACCAGCATGATTCCAACCGGCGGGACCGCGATCAGGTTCAGGCCTACGGCCTCGCCGCCCAGCATCTCGACCAGCGCGTCGTTGACCACCTTGACGATCATCTGACCCGGCGTAACGGATCGCAGCACATCGCCGCCCACGGCGTCTTTTTTGACTTTGGCGATGAAATCCCGCACCACCGGCAAGGCGACATCGGCTTCCAGCAGCGCGATGCGAACATCCCGCATAGCGGCATCGACGTCGGATTCGCTCAAGGCGCCGCGCCGTTTCAAACGGTCGAATACGTCGGACAAACGCCCTGTCAACGAGTCGAACATCGTGGTCACTCTCAACCTTGGTTTCGCTACCGGGGTTTCGCGCCTGACGAAAGTCAAATGACAGTCATCAATGACAATAGCCAAACGCATTTATCGCCAGTGCGCGAAACTCGCGGACTGGCGTAGCCCCTCGGGACCGGCAAATAACAAACTGCCCGATTACTGGGGCTTTTACGCCCAGCTTGACGCCAAGTCAAGCAATGCCCACAAGGCCGCGCGATAGTAGACGACTCCCTAAAATACCCTATAAAGTAGCGCTGGTTGACATAAAATACTTAAGATCGTAAATTAATCTAGATATAAAGTTCTATTATAAGCCCTGCGCGGCTTCAGGAGATGGCGAATGTCCATCGAGGCGTTGAATATAGACTCCCATATCGGGCTGCGAATCCGACAACGTCGGCTCTTTCTAGGCCTGACCCGGAGTGAGTTCGCCACATCGCTGGGATGCGCCACGGCGCAACTTGAAAGCTTCGAAAACGGCGCCACGCAAATCACGGCGGAAACTTTGTTCGACATCGCCCAGGGCCTCGGCGTCGAAGTCATGGATTTTTTTCAAGGGGCCTCCTCCTATCGGAGTAACGCCGACTCGTTCTAATTGATCGCCCCCCATAGGCTATTTGAGCCTTACCCATAGGCTAATAGAGCCTCTCCCATAGACGCAACACGCTCCCCGTATAGCCTGGCGACTCCAATTACGGTGGACAATTTGTATTAAAGCGCCATATAACGCCGCGATAACGCGGAAATATCGCTATGATTCCTTTTTTGAAAATGAACGGCCTCGGCAACGATTTTGTCGTGATCGATCACCGAACGACGGACGCCAATACAGCGTCAACGGTCGCTATTGAGTCTGATCTGGCGCAACGGATTGCGGATCGCCGACGGGGCGTTGGCTTCGATCAACTCGTTCTTATTGAAGACGCACGCCAACCCGGCGCTGTGGCCTTTTTACGTTTTTTGAACGCCGATGGCAGTGAATCCGGCGCTTGCGGCAATGGCGCGCGCTGCGCGTCCGCCCAGTTGATGCGCGAAACCGGCGCCCGTGACATCATTGTCGAAACTCAAAGCGGACTGTCGAGCGCCATCTTATGCGACGATGGAACCGTATCCGTCGACCAAGGCGTCGCCGAGCTCGATTGGCGCAACGTGCCGCTCGCCTCTGAAATGGACACCCTTCATCTTGATCTCTCCCTCGGCGCCGTCTCGGACCCGGTCGCTGTGGGCATGGGCAATCCCCATTGCGTCTTTTTTGTCGAAGACGCCGACGCCATCGACGTCGAAGCGCTCGGCGCGCAAATTGAAATCTCTCCTCTGTTCCCGGAACGAACGAATGTCGAATTTGTCTCAATCCATAACCGCACCCGCATGCGGATGCGTGTCTGGGAAAGGGGCGTCGGCGTCACGCAGGCCTGCGGCACCGGCGCTTGCGCGGCGGCTGTTGCGGCGCACCGACGGGGATTGTGTGACCGCGAGACCGAAGTCGTGCTGGATGGCGGCTCCCTTTTCACAACCTATCGTCCAGACGGTCATGTGATTTTACGCGGCCCGGTCGAATGGAATTTTCAGGGCGAATTCGACGATGAAGGCGCCGCCTCATGAGTGCCCGGAAAGTCGCCGTCATTACCTTTGGCTGCCGGTTGAACGCGTACGAAGCTGAAGTGATCCGCGATATCGCCAAGAGCGACGAAGACGGGCCGGAGCGGATTGTCGTCAACACCTGCGCCGTCACGGCGGAGGCGGAGCGTCAAGCGCGCCAGGCGATCCGCCGGGCGCGACGCGAGCGCCCGGATTCAGAAATTATCGTTACCGGTTGCGCCGCCCAGATTGACCCGGACCGCTTCGCCGCCATGCCGGAAGTCGACAGGGTGCTCGGCAACGCCGAAAAACTGACTGCGGACGCTTATGCCTCATCCGCCCCCATCCTCGTCAAAGATATCATGACCGCCACCGAAACCGCCGGTCATTTGATCGACGGATTTGACGGACGCGCGCGCGCCTTTGTTCAGGTGCAACAAGGCTGCAACCATCGCTGCACATTTTGCATCATTCCATTTGGGCGGGGCGTCAGCCGGTCGTCCCCGATCGACGGCATCGTCGCGCAAATCAACCGCCTGGTGGATAATGGCGTTCAGGAAGTCGTGTTGAGCGGCGTCGATTTAACCGCCTACGGCGCCGACTTGCCGGGCGATGCAAATCTGGGCGCGGCAATTCGACAAATTCTGAAGCAAGCGCCCGCGCTTCAACGCCTTCGGCTTTCATCGATTGATTGCATCGAAATTGATGACAACCTCATGGCGTTGCTTGGCGACGAACCTCGTTTAATGCCACACCTTCACCTGTCTCTGCAGGCGGGCAGCGACATGATTCTGAAACGGATGAAACGGCGCCATCTGCGCGACGACGCGGTGGCCCTATGCGCACAAATTCGCGAGCGCCGTCCGGACATCGTCTTTGGCGCCGATTTTATCGCCGGGTTCCCGACGGAAACCGAGGCGATGTTTGACGACACGCTGGCGCTGGTCGACGATTGCGGGCTGACTTGGTTGCATGTCTTCCCCTACTCCGCCCGGCCCGGCACCCCGGCGGCGCGGATGCCCGCAGCCCCCATGGCGGTGCGGCG
>JAESSL010000364.1 GCA_016764135.1 Alphaproteobacteria bacterium | reverse complement strand
GCGATCGGATGGAAAGCGGTGGCCATGGCGTTGGCGGACGAACCTCCTACGAGGCCTATATCGACCCGGCCGCGTGGCGAGCACAGACCGATGAGGCCCTGCGTCAGGCGCTGGTCAATCTTGAGAGCGTACCGGCGCCAGCGGGTGAAATGTCGGTCGTGACGGGCCCCGGATGGCCCGGTATCCTGCTGCACGAAGCCATTGGCCACGGGCTGGAAGGCGATTTTAACCGCAAAAAAACCTCGGCCTTCGCCGGGTTAATGGGCGAACGGGTCGCGTCGCCAGGGGTCACCGTGGTGGATGACGGCGCCGTTCAAGACCGGCGGGGCTCCATCACCATTGACGATGAAGGCACCCCCAGCGGTCGCACGACCCTGATCGAGGACGGCATTCTGGTCGGATACCTGCAAGATCGTATGAATGCGCGCCTGATGAACATGGCCCCGACCGGCAATGGTCGCCGTCAATCCTTCGCCCACGCCCCCATGCCCCGCATGACCAACACCTTCATGCTCAATGGCGACAAGGACCCGGGGGAAATTCTGAAATCAGTCAAGAACGGCCTGTACGCCGTCAATTTCGGCGGCGGCCAGGTCGATATCACGAGCGGCAAATTCGTCTTCAGCTGCACCGAGGCCTATAAGATCGAGAATGGCGTCATCGGCGCCCCGGTCAAAGGCGCCACGCTGATTGGCAATGGGCCGGACGCGCTGACCCGCGTCAGCATGATCGGCAACGATATGGCCCTGGACCCTGGCGTCGGCACCTGCGGCAAGGATGGACAAAGCGTTCCGGTCGGCGTGGGTCAACCGACGCTACGGCTTGACGGCCTGACCGTCGGCGGGACCGCCACCTGATGCTGACGCTTCGCAAATCAGCGACGCTGGCGTTTCTCGCAATCGTCGCCATCGTCCTCGGCGGTTGCGACGAAGACGCCGCGCCTGACGCGAAGCCCTTGGCCGACAAAGCCGTCATGACGATGGATCTGGTTAACATCCAGTACAGCTTTAAAAATGGCCGACATACCTATGGCCATATCCGTCGGTTCGCAGAATCGGCGGGGTTGGGCGTCACGCTCATTAAAGGCCGCGTCTGTGTTCATAATGGCGAAGAATGCGCCGAATCGTTGGTGACATACCGTATTGAGGCTGGCGCAGTTCTGGATCAACCGAACCACTACGTTGCGACCAAACTAGCCGCCGACGTTATCACGATCGAATATTCCGGGAAGGACGACAATGGCAACCCGGTCGTGATGCGACGGACCGTTCGCGTCGATAATAAGACCGCGACCGTCGAATAAGTCGGACCCGAGTAAATCGCGCCCAAGTAAACCACACCTGAGTAAACCGAACCGACAGTATCCCGTGATTAGTAGGAATACGCTTCGTAGAGCTTGTCGATATCGCCGTTCCAATCACTGTGGTACGCCGCCAGCATTTCATCAGACGCCGTAACGCCACTGTCGGCGATGGTGTCGAGCACGTCCAGAAACAGCGTTTCATCCCGCCCGGACCGATCCAGCATTTTACGGCTGGCCAGACCGGCGCGTGAAATCTCCAGAACCCGTAGCGCAATTTCCCGAATGGTCTCGGACCGGAACGGCGTTTTCAATCCGTGCCGCGCCGCATTGTCGCGCAACTCCGCACGTTCTATTTCCGTCCAGTCCTTGCAAAGATCCCAGGCGGCGTCGAGCGCGCTTGAGTTATACAACAGCCCAACCCAGAACGCCGGCAAGGCGCAAAGACCTCGCCAGGGCCCGCCATCGGCGCCGCGCATCTCAATATAATGTTTCAGGCGAACCTCCGGGAACGCCGTCGTCATATGGTCCATCCAGTCGGCCTGGGTCGGCACTTCGCCGATATGCCCTTCCAGCCGTCCGGCCATATAATCCTTAAAGGACAGACCCGATACGTCCTGATAAACGCCGGAGCGGTAGATAAAATACATCGGAACATCGAGCAGATAATCCACCCAGCGCTCAAACCCGAAGCCCTCCTCGAACACGAAGGGCAACATGCCACACCGATCCGGATCGGTGTCCGTCCAGACATTGCTGCGCAAGCTTTGAAATCCGTTCGGCTTGCCCTCTTTAAAGGGAGACGCTGCGAACAACGCTGTCGCAATCGGTTGCAACGCCACGGCGACCCGCATCTTCTTGACCATGTCCGCTTCGGACTGGAAATCCAGATTGACCTGCACCGTACAGGTCCGCAGCATCATATCGAGGCCGAGCGATCCGCGCGTCGGCATATAGTCGCGCATGATCTTGTAACGCCCTTTGGGCATCCAGTGGACGTCTTCACGCTTCCATTTCGGGTCGTAGCCCAGGCCAACCATGCCGGCGCCGATTTCCCCGCACACTTCGCGAACCTGATCGAGATGCTCGTGTACTTCCGCGCACGTCTCATGAACGGTCTTCAGCGGGGCTCCGGACAACTCAAATTGCCCACCGGGCTCCAGCGACACCGAGCTGCCGTCGGTCCCCTTCAACGCGATGATATTGCCGTGCTCGAGCACCGGCTCCCAACCGAAACGACACAACCCTTCCAGCAGCTCTTTAATCCCGGGCGTTCCCTCATAAGGCAGACGCTTGTTCGAATCGAGATTGTACGGAAATTTTTCGTGCTCCGTGCCAATACGCCAATCAGCGGGCGGCTTACTACCGGTCGCCAAATCTTCGACAAGTTGAGCTTTCGTCGTAACCGGATCGACGCCCGGTTTTATCGGTGCGGACATAAGATATGATGTTCCAGGTTGCCATCGCCAGTATCGCCACGTGCGGTTTGCACGGTCCCAATCTGACTGTCTTAACAAAGGGTAATTTATTTAACACGTCAAGTTCGTTATTTAAAATGCGTTGATTTTCAACACTTGCACGCCGTGTCCGCGACCGCTTATATCTCACCCGAGCGTGATCTGAACCGAGGCTCGAACCAAGGAAGGCCCCATGAACGACCCTGTAAAGGCTGCGGACGCCAGCGATATTTCCGCTGGCGACTGGATTGACCGGCGCTTGCCTGCGGCGTTCCGCCCTTATGCGAGGCTGTCTCGGATCGATCGACCCATCGGCACATGGCTGCTGCTGTTGCCCTGCTGGTGGGGTTCGGCGCTCGCGACAGCTTCCATGATTCGCCCGCCAGAGCTTTGGCATTTCGCTTTGTTCGCCATCGGATCGCTTGTGATGCGTGGCGCGGGGTGTGCGTGGAACGATATTCTGGACCGCAATTTTGATGGACAGGTCGCCCGCACCGCAACCCGCCCCATCCCCAGCGGCGCCATCACCGTTCGGCAGGCCGCGCTCTTTCTGGGCGCGCTTATGTTATGCGGATTGGCGGTGCTGCTCACCTTCAACACAACAACTGTCGCCGTTGGCGCGGCGGCTCTACTGCTGGTCGCGATTTACCCCCTGATGAAGCGCGTCACCTATTGGCCGCAAGCCCTCCTCGGGCTCACCTTCAACTGGGGCGCGCTGGTCGGCTGGGCCGCCATCACCGGATCGCTCGACGCTCCCGCCCTGTGGCTTTACGCCGCCGGAATCGCGTGGACGCTGGGCTATGACACCATCTACGCCCATCAGGACAAGGAAGACGACGTCCTGATCGGGGTCAAATCCTCGGCGCTGAAGCTCGGCGACCGGACGCGGCCGTTTCTGTTCCTGTTCTACGCCATCACAATCGGATTGCTGGCGATGGCCGGGCACTCCGCCGGGCTGAGCCCGCGATACTTTATCGTTCTGGCGCTCGCCGCCATTCATTTGATCTGGCAAGCGTGGAAAGTCGATATCGACGATCCTGAAAACTGCCTCGCCAAATTTAAATCGAACCGAATCTTCGGCCTGATTCTGCTCCTCGGCATTATCGCCGGGGCCTATTAGCCGTCTCATGCCCCCTGAGCGCAAAACACCCACCAAGTCCGCCAGCGCCGACCCCGCCGGGTTCATTCGCGGCAATACGGTGCTGGGAACCGCGCCGCTCGTGGACGAGATCGATCTCTATCTCGCCCATGAAACGCAACCGCTATGGCTGGCGACCGAAGCCGAACTGGACGCCTATGGCTTGCCGGCGCCCTATTGGGCCTTCGCCTGGGCGGG
>JAESSL010000363.1 GCA_016764135.1 Alphaproteobacteria bacterium | reverse complement strand
TCGATGAAGTAGAATTCACCGTTTTCGTACAGGAATTCGACGGTGCCCGCGCCCAGATAATCCATGGTCTCCAGCGCGTCGGTGACGGTTTTGCCAATTCTCTCGCGCGTTGCGCTGTCGATTGCCGGGGACAACGCTTCTTCGAGAACTTTCTGGTGGCGCCGCTGCAGGGAGCAATCGCGCTCGCCGAAATGCACGACCTTTCCCTGGGTGTCGCCCATGACCTGAATTTCAATATGTCGGGGCGTGCTGAGATATTTTTCAATATAGACGGAGTCATCGCCAAAGCTGGCCTTCGCTTCGGCGCGGCACAAGCGAAGTGATTCGCCCAAATCATCGGGGCCTTGTGACACTTTCATGCCGCGTCCGCCGCCGCCCGCCGCGGCTTTAATCAGCACCGGATAGCCGAGGTCAGCCGCAATGCGCAGGGCGTCGATTTCGTTGTCCACGCCGCCATCGGAGCCCGGAACCACGGGGATGCCCAATTTGACCGCCATGCTTTTGGCAGTAATTTTGTCGCCCATCAGGCTGATATGCTCTGCTGTGGGGCCAATAAAACCGAAGCCGTGTTCGACCACCATATCGGCGAAATTGGCATTTTCCGCTAAAAACCCGACGCCGGGATGAATGGCGTCGGCGCCGGCGATGGTCGCGGCGGACAGGATCGCCGGAATATTCAGATAACTGTCCGCGGGCGCCGGGGGGCCGATGCAAACCGTCTCGTCCGCCAGGCGGACATGCATGGCCTCTGCATCCGCAGTGGAATGCACGGCCACGGTTTGGATGCCCATTTCACGACAGGCGCGATGAATCCGGAGGGCGATTTCCCCCCGGTTCGCGATGAGTATTTTTTTAAACACCAGCGGCGCTTCAGATTATCGCAAGCAGCGCTTCGCCGAATTCGACGGGTTGCCCGTCTTCGACAAAGATCGCGCTGACGGCGCCAGCGCGCGGCGCCAGGATCGGGTTCATGACTTTCATCGCCTCCACAATCAGCAGGGTTTGGCCCTCTGAAACGCTATCGCCTATTTTGACAAAATTCGCCTCGCCGGTGCCGGACGCCAGATAGATGGTGCCGACCATGGGCGAGGGCACGGTTCCCGGCGCCTCAGAGGGCGGTGCGTCCTCCAGCGCCGTTTGCGAGCTCAGGGGCGCGGTGGCGGCGGATACGGGGGCGGCGCTTAGCGTCGTTGCGCGGCTTACCCGGATGGCGCTATCGCCTTCGCTGATTTCAATTTCTGTCAGGCCGGTCTCGTCCAGAAGCTTGGCCAGCTCACGAATAGCGTCGCTGTCGATATTTTTCATTTATTCAGGCCTTGTTCAGAATCGACCGTAAAGCGTCGAGCGCCAGGATGTAGCTTTGCGGGCCGAACCCGCAAATAACGCCGGCGGCGATGGGAGATATATAAGAGAGATGGCGGAATTTGTCGCGGGCGAAGACGTTCGACAAATGGACTTCGATCACGGGTATGTCCACCAGAGACAGCGCATCGAGGATCGCCACTGATGTATGGGTGAAGGCGGCCGCGTTGATGGCGATGCCATCTTTGGTCCCGCGCGCTTCCTGAATCCAGGTGACGAGCTCGCCTTCATGGTTCGATTGGCGAAAATCGATGTCGAACCCGATTGCATCTCCATGAGTTCGGCACAGGGCCTCAACATCGGCCAGGGTTGCGTGGCCGTATATCTCTGGCTGCCGGACCCCCAGCATGTTCAGGTTAGGCCCGTTTAGGACAAGAATTTGTGATTGACGCGCCACGCTGCTTCCTCCTGAAAACGAGACCGAGTGATCGCCGATTCGGGTGTTTTTATCAAGTGTTGCGTCAGGTCGGCAAGGGTGAATCTTCGAAGCGCTAATCGGGCTTTGAATCCGTTCGGGAAAGCATCCACGCGGGGATGACGCCTGCGGCCGCGACAATGGCGAGCAGGAAATACGCATCCTGGAACCCCATGGTGCTCGCCTGGGCGAAGATGACGTCGCTTAAATATTGCGTTGCGCTGGGACCACGCGCGAACTCCGCCATGCCTGCCTCGCCCAACAGGCGACTGACCGTGTCGCGAAGATCCTGCGTTGTCTGGCTGGCGCCGGTCTGCATGGCGGTGAAGGCGTCGCTATGAAACGGGATACGCATCTCGAGAAACACGACCAGACAATTGGTCCCGATGGTGCCGCCCAGCTGTCGAATAAAATTGACGGAACTCGAGCCCTGATTGACCAGATTCGGCGGCAGCGCCTTGAGCGCCTCGGCGTTGACGACGGACCGGGTGCAGGCCACGCCCATTCGCACGAAAAGCGTGAACAGGACCAGCGTCCAGAAGGGCGTGTTCACATCCGCCGTGGATAGGCAGAAAAAGGCGACGGAGAAGATAATCATGCCCGCGTAAATCATGATGTAGGCGGGCATGATGTCAGACAGCCGTCCGGCCAGCGGAAAGAGAATTAACAATGATAATCCCGCCGGAACCATCAGCAATCCCGCATTGAGCGCGCTGAAATGTTGAATTTGCTGCGTGAAGAGCGGTAACAGAAAAAACGAGGAGAACATCGCCGCGCCGGTGAAAAAGCCAATCGACGCCGCCGCGCAGAATTTGGAGCTGGAGAAGACGCGCATATTGATCAGCGGATTGGCGCCGTAGAGTTGGCGCAAAACAAAGCCGACGGCCCCGATGCCGCCCATGCCGAACAACAACAGGATTTCGGTTGATGTCCAACCGGACCGGTGCCCGTTGCTGAACCCCAACAACAGGCCCGATAATCCCGCCAGCAACAATCCATAGCCGAGGAAATCAAAGGTCGGAATTTTTTTGGGGAGCGGGCGCGTCGGCATGAAGATATTGCCGAGAATAAGCGCAATGATCGCTGTGGGGATGGTCAGCAGAAAGATATAGCGCCAACTGAACGCGTCGATCGCCAAGCCGCCGAGGGTGGGGCCCAGCGCCGGCGCCAACACGTTGCCCATGGAGAATAATCCCATGGACAATCCTTTTTGATGTCGGGGAATAACCCGAAACACCACCGCCATGCCAAGCGGCATGATGATCCCCGCCGAATTTCCCTGCATGATTCTACCGAACAGCAAGGCGCCGGAACTGTCGGCGGCGCCGCTCATCGCGGAGCCTATCAGAAAAATGATCACCGCTAACGTGAAGGTTCGCCGTTCGCCCATCGCGTTAATCAACCAGGCGCTGAGCAGCATGCCGGAGGTTTGCGATGCAAAATACCCGGTTGAAATCAGTTGCGCCTGGTCGCGCCCGATGCCGAACGCGCCCATTATGTCCGGAAAGGCGACATTAACCGTCGTCGCACCCAGCGTCATAGTCATGACGCCGACCATACAAGTCGCAGTCACGAGCCATTTATAGACGGGTCCAAAGCGCTCAAAGAGTGTGTCGACGTCGTCGAACGACGCCGCGCCGGTCGATGTGGAAACAGGCGGCAAT
>JAESSL010000362.1 GCA_016764135.1 Alphaproteobacteria bacterium | reverse complement strand
GCTTGCTGGCGGGATATCACGGCGGTTGGCTGGATTCGCTCCTGATGCGCCTGACGGATGGCGTCATCTCCCTGCCCTTGCTGCCGTTGCTTATCGTGTTGGCGGCGGTCGACCTCAATAAGCTGGGCCTGCCCGCCTCCGTGACAGAATCGGAGAACGTTAGCCTGTACCGGATCGTGATAATCATTTCTCTGGTGGGATGGACCACAGTTGCGCGTCTGGTCCGGGCGGAGACCATGAGCCTTAAACAGCGCGAGTTCGTGCGCGCCGCCGTGGCGCAGGGCGCTGGCGCCGGACGCATCATGCGGGTTCATATTCTCCCCAACGCCGTCTCGCCCATCATCGTCGCCACGACATTGCCTATCGGCAACGTCATATTGTTTGAATCCGTACTGAGTTTTCTGGGGCTTGGCGTACAACCGCCCGTGGCTAGTTGGGGCAATATGCTGACCAATGCGCAGGAACTGATCTGGTCATCGCCCGCACTCGCGGTCTGGCCAGGCATGTTGATTTTTATCACGGTCATCGCCTTTAACTTTCTGGGCGACGGACTTCAGGATGCGCTGGACCCACGCGCCGTCGATTAGGTTAATTTTTATATAAATTTCAACATTATACGGACGATCCCTGAATCAATGAATCATCGCGCCCCATTGACTTTCTGACTCCTAATCCGGTATATTCTTTGGGAATAGACGCGAATAGGTTTGATTCGCAGGGACTCAGAAGGAGACCATCATGGCCGATGTTGCTGGCGTAAGCGCATTTTCAACGAGCGGAATTCAAGGATTCACGCCCGCCTCCACCAATACGGACGGCTTGGACGATGATCGAGCGGCCGAAGAACAAGCCATCGCGCAGCTTGAAACCGAAGACGCCACCGGCGGCACGGATCTGGCGTCCGCTGTTACGCAAACAGGCCAGACGCCCCTGAACGCCGATGACGGCGGTACAGGCGGTGGAACGACGGCGACGACCGAAACAACAACCGCGACGGCTCAGACTCAGGATAGCGTTCAATTATCCGCAGAAGGCACTGTCGCCGCACAGGCGGCCGTTAGCGCAACCACCACAAGCGAGAATGGCCCCGGCGCCACGGCGGTTGAGGATACAGGCAACAGCGCTGGCAATAATCAGACAGAAGCGGCCCAAACGCTGGGTCAGGTTGTCGACGTTTTCGCCTGACGTTGCTTTGCCGTAAATTCAGGCGTTATAAATTGAGGGCTATACGTTCAGAGCCCGCGATCAGGACGGCGCTTTAATAGCGCCGTTTTCTTTGCACCAGGAATCAACCCCACCGCGCAAATGCCGCGCCGTTTCCATCCCGGATTCCCGCGCGGCCTGTACCGCCATGGCGGAGCGTTCCCCATACGCGCAATAAAACACAACCGGTTTGTCACTCGCCGCCGCCAGACCATGCAACAATCCGCCGGGACCCAGGTTTTCCGTCAAATCGGTATAGGGCGCATGAATGGACCCGGGAATCTCACCGTGGCGTTCACGCTCGCCCCGATCCCGTAGGTCGATCAACAACAGCGCGTCGGCGCCCATCGCCGTTTTCACGTCCTGGGAGGTCAACGACCAACCGCGCGCTTCAATTTCATCCTGCGACAGTCCAATCTTGAGATTGGCGGGCACCGCGACATCCATCATTTTTGGGTTGGCCAGATTTAGGCCGTTCATCAACTCGACATATTCGCCGATGGACCCGACTTGCAATCGGGGATTATGGGCGCGTTCTTCCGCGATCGTGCTTACCGTATCGCCCTTATAGTCATGACCGGGATAGACCAATGTCTCGTCCGGTAATGTGAGGAGCTTGTTGAAGATCGACTCATACTGCTCGCCCGGGTCGCCATTCTGAAAATCGGTGCGCCCGGTGCCGCGAATAAACAAGGTGTCGCCCGTAAACACCCGGTCCCCCATGAAGAAACAATAGGAATCGCTGGTGTGTCCCGGCGTATGGATGCAGCGCAGCGAGACGCCTTCAATGTCAATCGTCTCCCCATCGGAGACACGCATGGAGACGACATCGACGCCGCTTTGCGCCCCCATGATCGTGATGCATTTGGTCCGGTCCCGTAGCGCGCCCAAACCCGTAATATGGTCCGCGTGCACATGGGTGTCGACGGCCTTCACGAGCGTCAGATCCAGTTCGTCCAGGAGTTGGAGATACCGGTCAACCTTATCCAGGACTGAATCTATAATGAGCGCTTCGCCGCCAATTCGGCTCGCGATGAGATACGTGTACGAATACGATTTTTCGTCGAACAATTGCCGGAAGATCATCTGCGTTCCCTTTAGGCCGTGCCGCGTCCAATCACATTAGAATACACGAATGTGTACCGCCACCTCTGCTTTCCTGAGAATTATCACAATCCCGCGTGTTGTCGTATTGGTCTTACTTTTACTCGGGCGACCTTTACTCGGACAGCCTGTACTCGGGCGGCCCTTACTCGGCGGCCTCGGCTTCCGCAACGCGCGCGGCGCGACGACGGGTCTCTAGCGTATCAACCATGAGCCCCATCAGGGGCGGTACGATCAGCAAGGTCAATATGGCGGACAACGCCAACCCGCCCACCACGACGGAGCCAAGACCCCGATAAATTTCAGACCCCGCGCCCGGAAAGACCACCAAGGGTAACATCCCGAAAACACTGGTCAGGGTCGACATGAAAATCGGGCGAATCCGATTCCGTGTGGCCTCCACAATCGCATCGGCGTGCGCCATGCCCTCCTCGCGAATGTGGAACAAGGCCTGATGCACCAGCAAAATGGCGTTATTCACGACGATTCCGATCAGGATGACGAAGCCCAACAAGGTCAGCATATCCAGCGGCTGGAAGTAGAATATGTTCAATATGGTCAGGCCGAACACGCCGCCCGCTGTGGCCAGAGGCACCGACAACAAGATGATGAACGGATAGACGAAGCTCTCAAACAGAACCGCCATCACCAGATAAACGATGGCCAGCGCCAGAAGCAGATCGATCCGCATCTCCCGCCATGTCTCTACCAGCTTGTCCGCTGCGCCGGAAAACCGCGTCGTGACGCCTTCGGGCAGGCCTTGTTCATAAAGCTTGCTCACAACCTCCCGTTCAAGAATCTCGATGGCGTCGCCCAGCGCAATATGATCGGCTGGCTTGATTTCCAACGTGACCGTGCGGGATCGCTCCACATGTCGGATCGCCGTGGGACCCGACGTTACGGTGACAGACGCCAGCGACCGCAACGGTAAAATGATGCCTGATTTGGTCACGACAGGCAGATCGCCGATGCCCTGCGTATAGCCAATATCCCTGTCCGGGCCCATCAACATCAAATCCATGCGCTCCGAGCCAACGGTGATTTCCGCAACGCGGAGGCCATCATTGAAGGCGTCAATCGTCAGCCCCAGATCTCGCGCGCTGATGCCGTTATCGGAGAGACGCACTGGGTCAGGGCGGATCCGTACTTCCGGCGCGCCAAACTCCAACCCCGGTTGAGGTCGCATCTGATTGCCTTCGGCGCGAGGCATCGCCTGACCGATCAATCCCGCAGCGGTTTTCGCCACATCAATCACGGTCTCCAGTTCCGGCCCGGAAATATCCAGATCGATCGACCGCGCACCGCGAACGCCGCGACCAAACACGGAGCGTTGCGACATCACGCCAAAGGTGCCCGGCTCCTTGAAAATGGGTCGGGACATCAACGGAATCAATTCACCCGCGCGCATGGCGTCGATCGCACTGGCGCCGACAATGGTCAAATCGCGAAACGTCACAAAAAAGAAATGCTTCATTTTGGGTGGCTCGCCGACCTTGGATTCCGGGCCGGTCTCGGACGCCCAATGCGGCCGCATGGCGTCTTCCAACGTATGCGCGATCGCCGCCGTCGTTTTTAGATTGTAACCGGGCGGCGGCACAATATAGCCGATGATGAGGTTTCGATTGCCTTTCGGCAGATATTCCAGTTTGGGGAGGAACGCCCAGGTCAACGCGACCGTCGTTATTGTCATGACGACGGCGATGGATAACGCCAGGCCCTTGTTCTTCACCACCGCCGTCGCAAATTTTGTGGCGCTGGACACGAACATTCGGCCAAACCCGTCTATGCCGGGCAACGGAATGCCCGAGCCCGCCGGTTTTACGGGCCCGCGCAACAATCGCTGCGACAGCGCGGGAATCACAGTTATGGACACAATGAGCGACAAGGTGACGGAAACCGATATCGCAACGGCGATATCGCGGAACAACTGCCCCACATCCAGTTCCATGATCAAAATGGGGATAAACACCATCACGGTCGTCAGGGCGGACACCAGAATGGCGCCCCAGACTTGTTTTGCGCCGCGATACGCCGCTTCCTTGATCGGCATGCCGGATTCACGCAGTCGATATATGTTTTCCAGCACGACAATCGCCGCATCCACGACCATGCCGACCGAGAAGGCTATTCCCGCCAGCGAGATGACGTTCAGCGAGCGACCCAGTACCGCCATCGCGACAAACGAGCCGATGACGGAGACCGGAATCGCCAGTGCGACCACCAATGTGGCGCGGCCTGATCGCAAAAAGATCAGCAGGATTATAACGGCGAAGGCGCCCCCGACCCAGATATTCTGAATGACCAGATCAATCGCGGATTCGATATAGACGGTTTCGTCATAGAGTTGCTCAATCGTCAGGCCAGCCGCTGGCAACGTATGCTTCGCCAACTCATCCGCAGCGGCGCGGAGACCGATCATCGTGTTGATGACATTGGCCCCGGTTTCCCGCTTGACCGAAAGCGCCAGCGCTTGCTCGCCAAGGGTGCGAATCCGCGCGACGGGTTTTTTGTAACCAAAATGAACGTCGGCGATATCGCCAACCGTGACGCGCCCAACTCTGCCGGTGCCGACATCTGCGGCGGAGCGCAACAAAATACGGCGCACATCTTCCGGACGGCGGATTTCATTATCTGTCCGCACAATGTAGCGGCGTTTGCCTTCCTCGACGTCGCCGCCCGTGATCGAGGCGTTGGCAGCGCGCAGTCGAGCGACGATCTCGGGCACAGTAAGCCCATAGCGCGCCAGTTTTGCGGGGTCGACGATGATCCGCAATTCCCGGGCGCCGCCGCCATACACATCGACCCGCGCCACGCCGGGCACGCGCTCCATGCGCTCTTTAACAACGTCTTCGGCAAAATCTCCAAAGGTCGCGATCGGCTTATCAACGCCTTTGGCGCGCGTTAAGCGAAACCACGCGATAGCATTGTCATCGGCGCCAGACGACCGCAATGTTGGTTCATACGCTTCGTCGGGATACCCATTCACCCGATCCAACCGGTTGGCGACCAAAAGCAGAGCCTTGTCCATATTGGAGCCAACATTGAACTCCAGCGTAATACGGCTGCGTCCGTCCTGCGCCTTACCCACCATCCGCTTCAGGCCCTCAAGCCCCTTCAGCACATCTTCCTGGCGGTTCAGAATTTCGCGCTCAACCTCCGCCGGCGCAGCGCCCGGCCAGCTTGTCGTCACCTGGATGACGGGGCGGCGCAGATCCGGCGCAAGCTGAATGGGAATCAGTTGCAGCGCGACCAACCCGAACAGGACGACGAGGATAACCGACGCCATCACGGCGATGGGGCGTTCTATGGCGAGACGAATCAGATTCATCCGAAATTCCTATCTATCAAACCCGCCTCACAGCGAGAAAAACCGGCAAACCCACCTCACAGCGAGAAAACCGGACGCTCGGGTCGGTACGCAGACCTTTACGATCCGCCGTTATCCTTTGGCTTTTCCGTAACGCTCTTTTTAGCGGACGTCATGCCCTTATAGGCAATGCTCTGGCCAGGGCGCAGGCGCTCGTTCCCCCGCACCACCACAAGGTCGCCCTTTGACAATCCATCCAGCACTTCAAAGCGGTCGCCCACGGCGTCGCCAAGCCGCAACACAAGACGCACCGCCTTGCCGTCTTTGGCGGCGAACACGACGCTTTACCCACCGCGGGGGATTATGGCGTCTTTATGCACCGACAAGACCGTGCGGGATCGCCCGACCGGTAACATTATCGTGACGCTCTGGTTCGCGGCGACCACCGAATCGGTCGTCGCGTTTTTCAGACTGTCCGACCCCAACAAAAATCGCACGGGCCGCGTTCGGGTCAGCGCATTTTCTTCCGGCACAATAGCGCGCACGGCAACCTGAATTTGACGCCCGTCTTCCAGGCGTGCGGTCATTTCCCGACCCTGGGAAAGGCCTGTCAGCCGATCCGATGGAATATCCGCCTCAATCTCCAGCAATTCATCGTTGAGAAGCGTCACCACGGGATCGCCGACATTTAAAAAGGCGCCGGGTGACGTATGCTTTTGCGTAACAACGCCGTTGTATGGTGCGCGAATTTTGGCGTTATACAAATCAATATCAGCCAGCCGAAGCTCAGCCCGCGCGCTTGCGACGGCGGCTTCCGTTTCCCCGACTTCACTTTCAGATTTTGCGACTTCAAGCAGTTTGTCGTCATAGCGCGCCCGCGAAAACGCCGCAGATTTCCGGAGACTGGCGAGACGCACAAGTTCTTTGCGAGTCAGGGCTAACTGCGCCTTGGCCGTTTTCCCCCGCGCCTTCCGCTCCCTGACGATTGCCGCGCGAAGAACCTGCGCGGACTTAATGCGCGCGTCACGAGATCCGCCAAGACGTCGCCTATGTTGATCCGGTCGCCAACCGCCACCCGCACTGAATTCACCGGGCCCCGCGTCAACGCTGCGACAACACCGCTTTGCCGCGCGACGAACCGACCCAATACGGGCATCGTCTGCGTCAGCGGCTCCAGAATAACCGCATCGACATGAACGCCCGCCGCGCGCTTCTTTTTATCCTGCGCAAATCCATCCGCGCCGAACATCGTCGCCAAAACAACCACGGACAGTGTCCAGATAACTTTCTTCATACAGCACCCACAAACTCTATCGCCGCCAGAGAGGCGGTATTTATATGCATTATTGATTGCATTATTTACTATAAATTCTGCGATACAATACCGACCCGCGCGCGCGCATGCAAGACTTCGCAACAGGGTCAAAAAGAGGCTATAACCACACCTGCATCAACGCCTACAATGTTACCGCATGCGTTCATTCCCGCTGGTGAGGATTCTACGATGTCGACAGTTTTATTTACGCATGAAGATTGCGTGAAGCACGAACCCGGCCCCATGCATCCAGAATCTCCGGATCGCCTGAAATCCGTTTTGGCGGCGCTTGACGATCAACAATTTAAGCCGCTTGACCGACGGCAAGCGCCACTGGGAACCATTGACCAGATTGCGCGTGTTCATCCACGCGATCACGCCGAATTCGTTATCGGGTCCATCCCCTCAGAAGGACACAACGCTTTCGATCCGGATACGATTGCGTCACCAGGCACGGGCGACGCCGTTTTGCGCGCGGTCGGCGCCGCCTGCGCCGCCGTCGACACAGTGTTAAGCGGCGCCGCCAGCAACGCGTTCTGCGCCATTCGCCCCCCCGGGCATCACGCCGAAGCGACAAAAGCCATGGGGTTTTGCCTGTTCAACAGCATTGCGATTGGCGCGGCGCACGCCAGACGCATCCATGGTTGCAACCGTGTCGCGGTTGTCGATTTCGACGTTCACCACGGCAATGGAACACAGTCGATCTTCTGGAATGACGCCAATTTATTCTACGCCTCGACCCATCAATATCCGTTTTATCCCGGTAGCGGCGGCGCCCATGAGCGCGGTGATTCCGACAACATTGTAAACGCACCGCTCGCCGCGATGAGCGGAACCATCCAGTTTCAGCAGGCTTTCACCGATGCGATTCTTCCAGCGTTGCGAAATTTTAAACCGGATTTGATTATGATTTCTGCGGGATTCGACGCTCATAGCGATGATCCGCTGGCGTCGTTGATGCTCACCGATGATGATTATCGATGGGTCACCACGGCCTTGATGGATGTTGCGGACGATGTTTGCGAGGGTCGTATCGTCTCAATGCTGGAAGGAGGATATGATCTGGCGGCGCTGGGTCGTTGCGCCGGCGTTCATGTTCAAACCCTGATGAACGCCTGACCTGTCGTCATTCAGATTCGCCCGGCCAGGTTCGCCCGAGCAGATCCGCCCGACATATTGCGCAATTAGCGATCGCGCCGGAAGCGCATCCGAATTGTCTTTAGTCTTCAGTACATTCGTTTAGCAGGCGCTCGATTTCCGCCCAACATTCCCGCACTTCGCCATCATAACTGAAGCCATCATCTTCCAGGGAGAAGGATCGAAGGTTATGGGCGAAATTTCGGATAGCCCGATCAACTTCTACCCGGCGCGCCCGCGCTTCTTTTTTGTGAAATAGCAGGCCCCGCACCAGATCGACCCCCACCCCGTCGAAATCCACAGCGCCGATGATGGTAAACGCGGAACTGACCCGCGCAAACCGTTCGATGGTTTCCTTTTGCAGCGCGTATAAATCTTCAATGTGCAAATCGTTCTGACGCTGTTCTTTCTCCACCATGAGCGTGCTCATCGACGCATCGTCGCCGCCGAGAGACTTCAGGCGGTCATTATATTCGCTTTCCAGCGCCATGACGCTTTGTTCGGCGCGTTTCACTTCCTCATAAGCAACATCGAGTTCGGCCTTGGCCTCCTCGATCAAATGATGCCTACGCATCTTATCTCTCCGCCATACCAGTCATCAGGATCGTTCAATCACAACGAATACAGGGTTACAGCGCGCCCGCCTGCTCGAGCTTTGATTGAACGATTTCACTATCGAATGGTTTCATGATGTATTCGTTGGCGCCAGCGGCGATCGCCTCCTGAATATTCGACATGTCATTTTCTGTGGTGCAGAACACGACAACCGGCGCATCGCCGCCATCACTCACGCGTAGCACCTTCAGAAATTCAATCCCGTTCATGATCGGCATGTTCCAATCAAGCAGAATAACGTCGGGCATCGACGCCAAACAGGCGTCCAGCGCCTTTTGACCGTCTTCCGCTTCGCTTACATCAAAATTCAAATCTTCCAATATTCGGCGCGCAACCATTCGCACTACCTTGGAGTCGTCCACCACCAAGCAAGATTTCATTACGTCAGATCCTCGTTATCAAACCGTTCTTGTTCAAGCGCCGTCAGGTATAGCTATCAGAACTAAAGTCAAATTTACACTATAGCACGTTACCCGCCCAAATTATTTTCAGAGGTTATTCGAATTCAGTAAACTAACTCTTAATCAAATTCAAATTTTCCAACGAAATCCGAGCGCAATACAAACATAGCCTTGGACAGCCTGCGCGCCCAAGACTAAACTCCACATTAATAGACAAAATGGCGGAAAATGGGGGTTTGATACAGGCATGTCTGAAAATGGCGTTCCCGATGACATCGAGAAACTGAGCTTTGAAGAGGCGCTCACGGAGCTCGAGAAAATTGTGCGGGACCTGGAGTCTGGCCAAGGGGCGCTTGATGACGCTATTTCCGCCTATGAACGAGGCGCGCTGCTGAAAAAACATTGTGAAACTCAACTGGCCGAAGCCAAAACGCGGGTCGAGAAAATATCTTTCTCACAAAATGGCGAGGCCGGCGTCGAACCGGCGTCGATCGGTTGATTGCAATGAGTTCTTTTGAATCTGCGCTTAAAGATTCGGCGCTTGAGGTCGAAGTCGCGCTCGAGCGCATGTTGACGAAGGAGGATACCGCGGAAGCGCAATTATTCGAAGCCATGCGATATTCAGCACTGGGCGGCGGAAAACGGTTTCGTCCCTTCCTGACCAGCCAATGCGCGGGCTTGTTTGGCGTTAATCCTCAAAACGCCGTGCGTGCGGGCGCCGCGATTGAATTGATCCATTGCTATTCGCTGGTGCATGACGATCTCCCCGCCATGGATGACGACGATTTGCGTCGCGGCAAACCAACCGTCCACAAAGAATTTGACGAAGCGACCGCCATTTTAGCAGGCGACGCCCTGCTCACGCTTGCGTTTGAAGTCATGGCGCACCCCTCCACGCATGAATTAGCCTCCATTCGCACAGAATTGGTCATTGGTTTGGCGAAAGCAGCGGGCGGGCATGGTATGGTAGGCGGACAGATGATCGATCTGGCGGCTGAAAAGGTTTCATTGAATATTGGCGGCATAACGCGACTTCAACAGTTGAAAACCGGCGCAATGATTGCATTTTCATGTGAAGCGGGCGCAATACTCGGACGAGCCTCAACCAAGTGTCGCGACGCGCTACGTGGCTACGCCCATGATTTAGGGCTCGCCTTCCAGATCGCGGATGACCTTCTGGACGTGGAAGGCACTGTGGCGGAGACGGGAAAAGCGGTGGGAAAGGACGAAGCGGCGGG
>JAESSL010000361.1 GCA_016764135.1 Alphaproteobacteria bacterium | reverse complement strand
ATATCCGGATTGAAAACACCGGGGCGGAAACAGTCCAGTTGCGGACGCGACACTGGCGCATTACCGATGCGGCGGGTCGGACGGAAGAAGTGCAAGGTCCGGGCGTCGTCGGTGAGCAGCCTGTGCTACCGCCGGGCGAGAGCTTCGAGTATTCCAGCGGCGCGCCGCTTACGACGCCATCGGGAATTATGGCGGGCCATTATGGGATGGAAACCAAGGATGGCGGCGCGTTTGATATTGAAATTCCGGCGTTTTCTCTGGATAGCCCGCATCAACCGCGCAGTATGAACTAGAGCGTCGGTTTTAAAGCCGACGGTTTATAACGATGGCCATGAAGGCGTATGGATTTACGCAACTAAGGGATTTTATTTTGACTCCACCAGAAGGTATGTCGGCGGACGGGACTGAAGATCGGTTGCCCACTGATCGCCCGATAGAGGATCGCCCCACGAGAGCGGAGGCCGAAGCGGCGGTGCGGATATTACTGCAATGGTCGGGCGACGACCCGGATCGCGAGGGCCTGCGCGATACGCCCGCGCGCGTGGTAAAATCCTATGAAGAATTTTACTCGGGCTACGGCATTGATCCGACAGTGGAGCTGGAGCGCACCTTCGATGAGACCGAAGGGTATGACGAAATGGTCGTGCTGCGGGATATTCGTTTTGAATCGCATTGTGAACACCATCTCGCGCCTATTATTGGCCGGGTTCATATTGGGTACCTACCCGACCGGCGCGTGGTCGGGATCAGCAAGCTGGCGCGCGTCGTGGATACCTACGCCAAGCGGCTCCAAATTCAGGAAAAACTGACCGCTCAGATCGCCAATACCATTGAGACCGTTTTGAAGCCGAAAGGCGTTGCGGTCGTTGTTGTCGCACAGCACCAATGCATGACCACGCGAGGCGTGCACAAGCCCGGCGTTTCCATGGTGACCAGCCGGATGCTGGGCGCCTTCCGGAACAACCCGGAGACCAGGCGGGAGTTTTTGGCGGTCATTGGAAATCCGTCCAGCGGCCCGGAAGCTTAAATTTTGCAGTGATGGCGCGGTGTCGGCGATACGCTGAGCGCCGAATCTTAGACTTCTCATTCCCGCCGCGATGCTCTAAGACGGACCGTGGACCTAACGCGACCAACCGGCGGCCCTCGCTGCTGGCGGCGCGAAACAACGCCGGCTGGCGCTCTTGATCGATTTTCGACCTGTTTTATTTATTACCGGCATATTGATGTCGACCCTGGCGGTGGCGATGTGTCTGCCCGCTATTTTTGATGTCGCCGTGGGAAACCCTGACTGGCAGGTCTTTGCGTTGTCGGCTGCGTTGACGATGTTCATCGGGGTGATGCTCGTGCTGATGACGCGGGGCAACGTCCGAAATATTTCCATTCGTCAGGCCTTCGTGCTGACCACGGTGGTCTGGGTGGTTATTCCCTGTTTTGCGGCGCTGCCTCTGGCCTTTGCGGATCTGCAACTCAGTTATACCGATGCGTTTTTCGAAGCCATGTCTGGTCTGACGACGACGGGCTCCACCGTCATGCTGGGGCTGGATTTTACGCCGCCGGGGATTTTGCTGTGGCGTGCGCTGCTGCAATGGCTGGGTGGTATTGGGATCATCGCCATGGCGATCGCAATTCTGCCCTTGCTGCAGGTTGGCGGCATGCAATTGTTTCGCATGGAATCGTCTGATACTTCCGACAAAGTCATGCCGCGCACGGTCCAGATCGTCACTTATATCAGCGTGCCCTACCTGGCGTTGACCTTTCTCTGCGCGGTTTTGTACTGGTTTGGGGGCATGTCGGGGTTTGACGCCATCACCCATGCGATGACGACAATCGCGACCTGCGGGTTTTCGACTCATGACGCGTCGTTGGGGTATTTTGACAGCGCCGCGATCGAGGTGACCGCCACCGTCTTTATGGTGATTGGCGGTATGCCGTTTGTCTTGTACCTGCAAGCGTTGCGCGGCGCGCCGGCGGGGCTGATTCGGGACAGTCAGGTCCGGTGGTTTCTGGCGATCGTCGTCGTGTCTGTTCTATGCATGTGGGCTTACCGCGTCTTTGGCGCCGAGGGCGCTGACCTTGGGACGTTCCGCGCGGCGGCGTTCAACGTCGTCTCCGTGATTACCGGCACCGGCTATGCGACGGAAGACTTCAGCGCCTGGGGGCCCTTTGCCGTCAGCGCCATGTTCTTTTTAATGTTTGTCGGGGGATGCGCTGGATCGACCACCTGCGGCATCAAGATTTTTCGATTTCAGGTGCTCTACGCGACGGCGAAAAACCAGATGCACCGGTTGTTGCAGCCGCACGGCGTCTTTATTCCCTATTATAATCGCAAGCCGATTCCCGAATCGGTCAGCGAATCCGTCATGAGTTTCTTTTTTCTCTACGTTCTGTCGTTCGCATTAATCGCAGTTTGTCTGGGATTAATGGGACTGGATTTACTGACGGCGGCGTCTGGCGCTGCGACGGCCATTTCCAATGTTGGACCGGGTCTGGGCCCCCAGATTGGTCCGTCGGGAACGTTTGCGACCTTGCCGGATGCGGCTAAATGGCTGCTCGCCTTTGGCATGCTGCTAGGCCGTCTGGAATTGTTTACGGTGCTGGTGCTGCTGGTGCCCGCGTTCTGGCGGAAATAAGAGCGCTTTTTTTAGCAGGGTTTTTACGAATTTTCGCCACCGCCATGGCATTGCGGTGAGTCGAGGACTTTTCCGCCCCGCTTGATCCATTCCGCCGGCGTCAGCGTCGTCATCGACAAGGCGTGAATGTCTTCGCGTAATTCCTTGGACAACACCCCGTTTACGGTTTGATGTCGTTTAATCCGGGGCAGGCCGTCAAATTGATCGGAGACGATCACGACTTTGAAGTGCGATTCCGACCCGGGCGGCACATTGTGCATGTGGCTTTCATTGATAACGTCAAGATGGCTCGGGGTCAGCGCGGATTGGAGTTTTTCCGTGATGCCTTGTTGTACGATCATGAGGGGCCTCTTTCTGATAATGCAGCGTCTAGCGCGCAATGATGCGAGACAGGTTTTTACGAATTTGCGTTTCCATCGCGCGGTCAAAATCTTTCATGGCCTGTTCCGTAATCGTGAACCAGACTTTTTCGCGCTCCCGCAAATTGATGTCTTCTGGCACCGTGCGGTTATGAGAGGCGTGCGCGCTGGCTTCGGCTTTCAGGCCACGGTTTGGATCGGCGGCGGTGATGGACATGGAGACTTCGATGTCGTAGCGCCAGGCTTGGTCGGTTTTGAACACGCCTTTGACGCCTTTCTCCACGGCCAGTCTCGT
>JAESSL010000360.1 GCA_016764135.1 Alphaproteobacteria bacterium | reverse complement strand
ATTAATTGGTATTACAAAGTATTAAATATATTATAATAATTTACTAAATATTATCCAATACGAATTTATACTGAATATATAAGGGGGTAATAATTATAGGGGGAGGAAATACTTTATGAAAGGATATTGTAATGAAGTATTATTTACCCTTTATTAGCGTGTTGTTCTACGGGACGGTTCTCTTCAGCAGCCCCGCTCAGGCGCAACTCATGTGCGGCCCTCACGCGGATGTCACTGGAAAACTCAGCGCTTTGTATGATGAACGGCAAACCGCGATAGGGATGGCGCGCAATGGGCAGTTACTGGAGATTTTTGTCGCGGACGACGGCACTTGGACCATTTTGCTGTCGCGACCGGACGGCGTTACCTGCCTGATGATATCCGGGGACCATTGGCAAGAAACGCGGGAACCGGCCAAGACCGTGCGTCAGGAATCCTGAACCGCAGGAGGCGCTATAAGCGCTTCTGGTTTCTGGTAAGATCGCGTCGATTTTGGCCGCGTTATACAATGATTTTGGCCGCGTTATACAATAATGGGCCGTACGCTTGCCCTGTAGTGTAAACTCCCCCATCTTTCCCTCGTTAGAAACGTTCGTTTCTCGGGTCCCGCCAATGTTGAGATATTTTCTGATTACGTTCGTCATGTTGTCAGCGTCCGCATTTTCAATTGCGCGCGCTGACGCAAAAGGCTTGATTCCAGTCGATCTGGAGTTGGTGCTTGCGATTGATATTTCCGGTAGCGTGGACGATGAAGAAGCGCGTCTTCAACGCGACGGTTATGTCGCGGCGCTAGAGAGTGAAGATATTATCCGTGCAGTGATGTCGGGGATGTTGGGACGAATCGCCATCACATACATTGAGTACGCGGGGGCTGAATTCTCGGATACCGTGGTGGGCTGGACCTTGATAAGCGGCGCGGAAGAGGCGCAGGCCTTCGCCCGCAAGGTTGCCGCCGCGCCAATACGCACCGAAGTCTGGACGTCGATCAGCGGGGCGATTGAATTCGCACTACCCCAATTCGCGACAAACGCCTTTGAGGGAACCCGACAGGTTATTGATGTGTCCGGCGATGGGCCAAATAATACGGGCGGCCTTGTAACGGCGGCGCGCGAAGCGGCGCAGGCGTTGGGCGTTACGGTGAATGGTCTGCCGATCATCAATGGCAGAATCAGCCCGTCCGGATGGCCGCAGATGAAGGATCTGGACCTGTATTACAAGGATTGCGTCATCACCGGCCCGGCATCCTTTATTGTTGTGGCGGACAGCTTCCAGGATTTCGCGCGCGCGATACGCCGCAAATTAATACTGGAAATCGCCAACGCCACACCGGTTCAGGCCGAGGTCGGACCGTTGTGGCGCGTGTCGTCGGGCAGAGCTAAAATTCCCTGCGATGTCGGCGAAAAACGGATCGAAGACATATGGAAAACCTATTGACCATATGTCTCGATCGGGACGTCGCCTAAACGGCCTTTGCGTCCCGGATCGCGTTGATCTCGTCTGCGGAATAACCCAATTCAGACAGGATTTCATCCGTATGTTCACCCAGTTGCGGCGCGCGTTTCTTGACGCCGCCGGGGGTGCCGGACAATTGAATTGGCGTGTCCGCCAAGGGGACGGGGCGGTCTGTTCCGGGAAATTCGACCGACGTCAAATAACCCGATGCTTCGATATGTTCACATTCCAGCGCCTGTTGCGGGGTGTAGATCGGCGCGCCGGGCACCCGCGCTTCCTCCAACGCGGCCAACGCTTCTTCATTTGTGAGTGTTTCCGCCCATTTTTGTGTGCGTTCGCTGAACAGCTCGGCGTGATCCGCCCGCATTTCGTCAGTTTTAAAGCGCGGATCGGTCAACCAGCTGTCTTCACCCATCAGACCCACCCATTTCCGGTACATTGAATCGCCCAGAACGATGACGTAAATCCAGCCATCTTTGGTTTTGAAAACATCGGCGGGTGCGCTGACCTGACCGCGATTGCCCGTGCCGACGCGATTGACGTTGTGCATGGCTTGTTCAATCAGCGCCGGGCTGGCGGTCGTCAACGCCGTGCTAAGCAGTGAGGTCTGGACCCGTTGTCCTTTGCCGGTCGCGCGGTGCGACATGATCGCCGCCAAGGTGCCGAGCGCGGACAGGGTCGCTGTGTTAAAATCCACCCAAGACGCGGCGGAGCGCATGGGTTCCTCATATCCGGTCAGATGCATCAGACCGGACATGCCTTGCGCGACCGGGTCAAAGCCAACTTTGGCGGCGTAGGGGCCCTTGGTGCCAAAGGCGGTCGTTGTGGTGAGGATAATGTCGGGTTTGATTGCCGTGAGGCTGTCATAGTCCAGCCCCAGCGCGACCAACGCCTTTTCGGGCAAATTGGCGACGACGACATCGGCGTCCTTGACCATGCGGCGGAGAATTTCCTGCCCTTCCGGGGCTCTGTTGTTCAGCGTCATGCCGCGTTTGTTGCGGTTCATCTGCTGGTACATCGCGCCGTCGCCCTCATCGGTCAACGGAACGACAAACCGGTCTTCACCACCGCCGACCTTGTCGATTCGGATAACTTCCGCGCCAAGATCCGCCAACAACCCCGCACACCAGGGGCCGGCGATATACCGTCCAAAATCCAGAATACGGACGCCTTCAAGAACCCCTGCCATGGAAATATCCTCCTTAAGTGTAAAACCGTCGATTTAGATTTTTACGAACACTGCGCCGCCATCGACCTTCACTTCATAGGTCTGAAGGCCCTCGGTCACCGGCGCGCAAAGCGCTTTACCCGTTTTGATATTGAAGCGCCCTTCATGCAGCGGGCATTCAATTTCAACGCCTTCCTGAAATCCATCGGCCATCGAGGCGTAGGCGTGCGTGCAAATATTATGGGTGGCGAAGATGTCGCCATCAACGTTGTACAGCGCGATTTCTTCGCTGCCCACGCTTACTTTGACGGGTTCGTCGGGTTGAATGTCGGCGGCCTTCGCGACTTCTTTCCAGTTTTTGTCGGTCATGCTTTTGTGTCTCCTCGTGGAATGCGAATTCGTTGTTTGTTTATTGAAATAGCGAATATAAAGCCTCCCGCCTTAATTCCCAGTTTCTTTACGCGGATCGGCGTCAATTCGCTAAATCGCAACAGCGAAATCCGGCGGCGATGCGTCGACGACAGTGAATTCGGATTGCAGAAATGACATTTGGTGAATTTGATTCCGCGACTCTGACGCTTATCGGCGTTGCGTTTTTATTGGGTGGCTTTTCGAAGGGCGGCGTTGGGTTCGGGTTGCCGCTGATCGCTATGCCGATCATGGCCATTGTCATGCCGATTCCGCTGGCGATCGGATTGATGACGGTCCCCATTGTGCTATCGAATGTCTGGCAGGCGTTTTCCGGTGGACTGCATGTGGCGATGTTTCGCCGGTTCTGGACGCTGATCGCAGCGCTGATCGTTGCGGCGGCGCTCGCGGCGCATATTTTGACCCGTGTGGATCAAGCCGCCGTCTCTATCTTCATAGGCGTTTTGGTCGCGCTGTTTGTCCTGAGCCAGGCGCTTTCCTTTCGCATTTCGGTCAGCCAGAAGGCGGAAGCGCGGATGAAACCGATCATCGGCGTATTGTCCGGGTTTCTGGGTGGGATTTCGGGCATTTTTGGGCCGCCGCTATTGACCTTTCTGGTCGCACTGAAACTGCCCAAGGAAGAGTTTCTCTGTGCGGTGGGTCTGATTTACCTGACCGGTATATTCCCCTTGTTTGCGACTCTGATCTACAACGGCGTCATCACCATGGAGGCGTTGACCGTATCGTTGGCGGCCTGCGTTCCGTTGTTCGTGGGGGTCGTGATTGGCGCCTGGATGCGCAATCGTGTGTCGGCGGTCATGTTTCAGCGAGTCGTGCTGATAATGCTGTTTCTGGTCTCTATGAACTTGATACGCCAGGGCGTCGCGTAACGCCCCGGCGACCAAATCAACGTTATTACCTGTATTCCTGGATCTCTAGCATCCTTTAAACACCGGTTTACGTTTCTCGCGAAATGCGCGCGCGCCTTCCTGCTGATCTTCGCTTCGGGCAATCGCCAGAAGATCCCGGCGGGCCAATCCTGCCTGTTCCGAGGGGCTGCGCGGCTGGACTTCGTTCCGGACGAAGCGTTTCAAGGTCGCCATGACCATGGGGGAGCTGTCGCGGAGGATTTCTGCATATTCCATCGCACCGGCCATGAGTTCGCCAACCGGCGTTACCTTGTTGACCATGCCGACTTCATAGGCCCGTTGCGCGCTGAAATGCTTGCCCGTCAACATGAATTCCATCGCAATCTTGTACGGCAGACGTGACGCGCTCCCGGCGATCAGACCACCGCAAAACCCGACCTGAGCTTCGGGGTAGAAGAAATCCGCTGATTCATCCGCCACGGCGATGTCGCAGAACTGCACCAGAACATAGGCGCCGCCGACGCAGTAGCCTGAAATAGCGGCGATCAGGGGCTTGTCGACATCGACGCCAACGCCGGGCATGCATTCCCAGAGTTCCGGGTTGCTCGGCGGGTCGGTCAAATCGGCGCCAACGGAAAACGCCCTGTCGCCGGCGCCGGTGACAATGGCGCATCGGTCATCGGATTCGTTTAACTGGATAAAGGCGTCGCGAATAGCGGCGACGACGCCATTGCTCAAGGCGTTCAATTTTTCCGGGCGGTTGATTGTAATCGTCGCAATGGCGTCCTTGGATGTGTAGGTGACCAGATCGTCGCTCATGTTTATCGCTCCCAATGATATAGTGTTCGGCGAGGAATTTAACATTCAATAAAGCGAATGACACGACAGGGATGATGTCGGGCAAGGGGTGAACCTTCGCGCGGGCCATAAGCGCGGCCCATGGCGCTGACAGGGACCGGGCTTGACGCGCGCGGCGGCCTTTGCTTGAACCATGTCAGCAAGGAGCATTTTTCCCGATGAATACCCCGGAACTGGCGCCCACGCCCGTGTCGACGCCCACGCCCAGACTGACGACCACGCAAGAGGCCTTCGTGGAAACCAGCGCGTTGTTTAAACGCTTTGGCGACAATCAGGCGTT
>JAESSL010000359.1 GCA_016764135.1 Alphaproteobacteria bacterium | reverse complement strand
CTGGCGGTCGACGCCTTTGCCGACCGCGGTTTGATCGTCAGCCCGTTTCGTAAGGAAACCCAGACGCTCCTCGCCTCTGTCGGGCTGCCGCCGGGCACAAGCGTCGCCAATCCTATTGATGTGCCTGCGGGGACTCTGGCCGCAAAGACGGCAAGACCGTCGAGGCGATGATGGACATGATATTTCAGGCCGAACCTCTGTCCGCCTTTGTCCTGCACCTAAACCTGACCGTCATCTGGAGCCATCTGGTCGGCACCAACGCCACCCTGGTGGAAAATTTGATCGCCGCCGCAAAGCGTATTCGCGACGAGACCAAAGATGTCTGTCCCATCATGATCGTCCTGAGATCAGACGGTCGCGAAGATATCGATGCGCGCAAACGGGTGTGCCGGACGCTCGCACTGGAAAGCGGCTTTCCGGTCTTTAATGATCTGGCGAACGCCGCGACAGGTCTGGCGGCGCTGCGCTTCCACGAAAATTTCCTGTCGCGCAACAACGCCTGACCTTATCGACGCCCAAAACCAGTCAACTACCGGCGCCGACCGCCTTCCAGTACCGTTTGACGAGGTCCCACATCAGATTGTCATGCTGACGTTGCACGCAGGTGCGGACGGAATAAGCGCCCAGCTCAACAAGGCGGTCCGCCCAGCAACCATTGTAGATCGCAGAGGCCCGGGCGATGCGTTCCGGCGTTGCGGCCTGAAACCCCCGTCGGGCGGTGAACACCCATAATTTCTCACGCGCCCCGGGATCAATGGCGTTGGTTCGAGGTAAAGCGTTCATCAATCGATTCAAAATTCGGACAGTTTCAACACGCGCCGGATCCCCATCAACAATCCGCGCGCCCAAAATCCGCAAGGGCCCTTTTGCGAGAAGCTGATCCTGAACGCTCTGCGGGTTATCGTCCCCGGCGAAGGCCACGGGCATGAGCGTCACCCGTTCGCCTATTACAATCGCCGCCTTTACGGCGCCGAGAGACGCCAGCGCACCTTCCCTCAGTTCAACCTGCACGGCGGTATGCCCGCTGCGCGCCGCCTTGATCTGAATATAAGGCGCCGCTGGTCGTTGGGTCACATTTCCGGCGATATCCGTCAGCACGAGAGACAACGCCGCTCCCGCAACGACTTTGTAGGGATCTCCCACACGCGGAAGGTCGCGTTCTTTCTGGAGGCAAAATGTTGAGAGTTCGACCTGGCAGATCCCGTTGGCGCATATAAACGGCGTCGCTTCATCCGTTTCAAGAAGCGCCAGAGATTGGGTCGCGGCGTTCGCCGACATACCCGATATGAAGACTGCAAAAATTACAAAGGTGATGAACCGAACAAACATTTCAGATGCTCCCCTATGATTTCAGCGATATTTCCCGAGGATTATTGATGCGTCTGATTATTCTAACACGAGCGTATGAATTTTCTGAATCGGCGAAAATGATAACGCCGCCCCTCTCTCAGAATTTTAAATTTAGTTGTATTTATTAAGGACTTATAGCCTTTAGTGTGAAATTCTAAATTCAAGAAAAATTTTGAATTCGTCTCCCAAACCACTAATCAAACCAATTTTGAGCGTAAAAACATCTACATTTTCCGTAAAATACAAAATACCCTCTATAAATTTCCCCCAATGTTTGCTTAAATTAAGGCATACTGAATTGATGGTTTTTAGAATTTTACAACAAGAACAAACACAAGGGGCTTCAGGAGATGAACTTTAAATCTATTCTCGTCGCGACAGCGGCGGCGGGGTTCATGACCGCCGCAGGGGTCGCGAATGCGGGCATTCTCGACGACGTTAAAAAGAAGGGCTTTATTCAATGCGGCGTAAACACCGGCCTCGCCGGATTCTCCGCACCCAATGACAAAGGCAAATGGGAAGGCTTCGACGTTGATTTTTGCCGCGCCATGGCCGCCGCTGTTTTTGGCGACGCCGACAAGGTGAAATACACGCCGCTGACCTCCAAAGAACGCTTTACCGCGCTGCAATCCGGTGAAATCGACGTTCTCGCCCGCAACGCGACATGGACGTTCACTCGTGACGTAAAACTCGGCCTCGAATTTATCGGCAGCAATTACGTCGATGGTCAGGGCTTCATGGTTCGTAAAAGCCTGGGCGTCAAAAGCGCCAAGGAACTCGACGGCGCCGCAGTTTGCATCCAGACCGGCACCACGACCGAGTTGAACCTCGCGGACTATTTCCGCGCCAACAAGATGAAATTCAAATCGGTCGTGTTTGAACGCGCCGACGAAATTCGCGCCGGTTACGACGCCGGACGTTGCGACGTATACACGACGGACCGTTCCGGTCTGGCCGCACAACGCTCCCTGTTGTCAAAGCCTGACGAACACATGGTTCTGCCTGAAGTCGTCTCGAAAGAGCCGCTGGGTCCCCTGGTTCGCCATGGCGACAGCCAGTGGGGCGATGTCGCGCGCTGGACATTGTTCGCGCTTATCGTCTCTGAAGAACTTGGTCTGACCTCCGCGAATGTCGATCAGATGAAAAGCTCAAATAACCCGGAAGTTCTGCGCTTTCTGGGCGTTGAAGGCAAAATGGGCGAGCAGCTCGGCGTTGGCGCACAATGGGCGTACAATATCGTCAAGCAAGTCGGTAATTATGGCGAGTCCTATGAACGCCATGTCGGCATCAACACGCCGTTGAAACTGGAGCGTGGACTGAACCAGCTCTGGAGCAAGGGCGGCCTTCTTTACGCGCCGCCGTTCCGCTAGGAACTTTGAAATGGGATCAGCCGGCCATCGCGTCGGCTGATTTCGTTTTCAGTATTATTTTTTAAAAATTTTACCGAGATCAGCATGGCCGTAACGTCTGAATCCAAGGCTGCGACGCGGAGTCTGTGGTACGATCCAAAATTTCGCGCCATTTTTTATCAAATTCTCCTACTCGTCTGTGTTCTCGGGCTTGCCGCCTACTTCGTCAGCAATACGGTTCAGAACCTGCAGGAGCGCGGCATCGCCTCCGGTTTTGGATTTCTGACCACGCCCGCCGGCTTTGATGTCGGCATATCACCTTTCATTAAATACGATCCCACCAAGGCGACCCACGGCACCGTTCTTCTCGTCGGTATCCAGAATACGCTCGTCGTCTCTATTCTCGGCTGCATTCTGGCCACGATCATCGGGTTCGTCGTCGGCGTGATGCGCCTATCGAATAACTGGCTCGTCGCCAAGATGGCCTATTGCTACATAGAAGCGCTGCGAAACATTCCGCTGCTGCTGCAACTGATTTTTTGGTGGCATGTCTGCATCAACATCCTGCCGCAAGTCCATGACACCTATAATTTCGCCGATGCGGTGCTTTTGAATAACCGCGGATTGTTTTTACCCGCTCCCATTCCAGAAGAGGGTTTTGGCGTGATCTGGGCCGCCATCGTCGTCGCCATCGTCGCGACAGTCTTCATGGTTCGCTGGGCCCATAAGCGCCAAGATCAGACTGGCCAGCATTTTCCAAGTTTCTGGGCGGCGCTCGGGTTGCTCATCGGGCTGCCCTTGATAGCGCTCCTCCTCGCGGGCGTTCCGCTTCATTTGGAATACGCGGCCAAAACGCGGTTTTCATTGAGTGGCGGGCTGATCATCCCCCCTGAGTTTCTCGCCCTCCTGTTGGGACTGGTGCTCTATACGGGCACCTTCATCGCCGAAATTGTCCGGTCTGGCATTCAGGCGGTCAGTCATGGCCAGACCGAGGCCGCACGCGCGCTGGGCGTAAAACCGAGCGTGACGATGCGCCTGATTATCATCCCCCAGGCATTGCGCGTGATCGTGCCGCCCCTGACCAGCCAATATCTGAACCTGACCAAAAACTCCTCGTTGTCGCTCGCTATCGGCGGGTCGGAAATCGTCGCCGTGTTCATGGGGACATCCCTGAATCAGGCCGGACAGGCGCTCGAGATTATCGCAATCACGATGCTCTTCTACCTGACGGTCAGTCTCGCCATTTCAATGTTCATGAACTGGTATAACAATCGCATAGCGTTGACGGAGCGTTGAATATGTCGGTGTCTTACGTCAAAACGGAATCGCATCCGGACCTTCCGCCGCCCAACAGCGCCATTGGGCCCATTCACTGGCTTCGGCAGAATCTGTTTTCAACCTGGTATAATACGCTCCTGACGCTGGGCGCCTTTTATCTGCTGTACATATTAGTCCCGCCCTTTGTCGACTGGGCCATACTCAGCGCCGACTGGGACGGCAAATCCAACAAGGACTGCACCAGCGGCGGCGCCTGCTGGACGCTTATCAATGTCCGGTTCAACCAATTTATGTACGGGTTTTATCCCGCCGAAGAATACTGGCGAATTAACCTCGGCTTTGTACTGTTTGCGTTGCCTGTCGCCGGGTTGTTGATCGAACGGGTTCCGGGCAAGAAGTTTCTGGCGAT
>JAESSL010000358.1 GCA_016764135.1 Alphaproteobacteria bacterium | reverse complement strand
CACCGAACCCCGGTCCTTGTTTTCCGCCCAAAGCCCGACCACATTTCCCCGCCCATCAGAGATTAATCGCCGGGCGCTGGTCGAAAAACGAACGTCGATGTCTCGCGCGACGACATTGTCTTCCAGAACCTTCATCATATTTGTGCCGTTGCGCAGCGAACGCGCGTGCGGATACCCGGTTTCCCGGTCAAATCCGGGCACATCTTCGACTTCCAGGAAGTACATGCTTTTGAAGCCGGGAAACGGATAGTTGCCAGTCCGCTCCTTGCGCGCCAGGGTCGCGCCGTTTATGTGCGCCAGCGTCTGGACAAATTCCTCCAGCTCGAACATGCCATCAACAAACGCCTGCAACACATCATCCGGCGCCGTTCCATCATTCGTCGCCTTCAAATAGGCAAACGCATCGTCCGGGTCGGTGGACAGGCGCAAGCCCCCACCCGCGCAAATGGATATGCCGCCCGGATCCGCCATCTTTTCAATCAAAAGGACTTTGGCGCCGCTATCATGCGCAGAAATCGCGGTCACGGCGCCAGCAAAGCCGTACCCTACGACAATGACGTCGTATTGTTCGTCAAATTTCTGGTCACGCTCCGACTTCCCGGTTTTCGACCAAAAGCTAGAGGGCTGGCCGGTCAATTCGCCCGCACCCATGCAAATATGTCCTTGAGGAAGTCCGGCGTCACCTCAGGTAGCGCCGCTTCTCGCGCGGTGTCGATCTCGATAATAGCGCTCATACCCGTCCGTAACGGCGGGCCTCCCAGAGGGTCGTCTATATGCAACCGCACGGGCAATCGCTGCACCACTTTGATCCAGTTACCTGTCGCATTTTGGGGCGGCAAAATGGCAAATTCCGCACCGGTCGCCGGGCTGATGCTAGCCACTGTCGCCATCCAGATACTATCTGGATAGGCGTCTATTTCAACCGTCGCGCGCTGCCCAACCTTGATATACGTGAGTTTCGTTTCCTTCAGGTTCACTTCTACCCAAAATGCACGATCCGCAACGATGCTAAAGAGCGGAACGCCGGATTTAACATATTCACCCGGCTGTAATTCAATCTTGCTAACGCGTCCTGACTTTGGCGCCGTTACAAAGGTTCGTTTCAAATTCAATTCAGCCCGGTCCAGCGCGGATGATGCTCGTAAATACTCCGGATATTCCTCAGCTTTTAAGTTAGAATTCCCATTTAATGTCGTAAGAATACGGGACATTTCCTGCTTCGTTATGATTATTTTTTGACGAGCCCGTTGCAAGTTTCGACGCGCTTGATCGAATCGTTCCTCTGAAACATTGCCTCGTTTCAACAGTTTTTCGCGACGCTTAAACGTTCGTTCAAAGTAATGAAAATCATCCTGGGCAAGCTTCAACTCCGCTCGCTTGACGCGATAATCGCCTCGCAACGATTCAACATCGTTCCGCACGCCCTTCATCCAGGCTTTCGCCTCCACGACGGCAATCCGAAAGGGTTCCGAATCCAGCGTAAATAACAAATCGCCTTTTTTTACGACGTCGTGTTCATTGACGGCGACCGTCGTTAAAGCGCCCGAAATCTCCGCGCTGATCGTGATCTTGTCAGATTTGATGTAAGCGTTTTCACTCGAAATATAGCGTTGTCCGGAAATATAAAAATATCCACCGCTGAGCGCCGCCGCCACGGGGATAACGACTAAAAGTATCAGCCGAATAAAAAACCTCGTAAAGCGCCGCTTTGAACGCCGCACCGGCGGCTTTGGCGTGTCTTCGGCTTCAGTCATCAGCCGCCGCCATATCGATAGGCGCCACAGGCGCTTTGATTTCTTGATCTGGATTCGTCGTCATCTCAATTAAATTGCCCTTAATGATGGTGAGTGATGTCATCAAACGATTCAATTCCTCGCTGGAAAGCCCGCTCAGCGCCTCGTCATGCATATCCGTAACAATCTGCATCATATCGTCGAGGGTTGGACGGGCCGCAGCCGTCAAGAAAAGACGGCGCACACGACGATCTTTCGCGTCAGATCGACGCTCCACCCAACCGGCTGATTCCAAGCGATCAATCAATCGACCGAGAGTCATGCGCTCAATCTCGAGTATCTCGGCGAGACCGCTTTGGATAATGCCTTCCGCCCGCACCAAGTGAACGAGGACCCGCCATTGAGATCTCGTCAATCCATAGCGCCGCGCCCGTTGATCAAAACGTGTTCGCAGCAAGCGTGAAACGTCGTTCAGAATAAATCCGAGCGAATGCTCAAATGGCTGTTGTGACATTCGTCAAGTTTTAGGTGCCAAGCATATTATAAGCAAGCCTACAACTTTGCTCTGTCGTGCGGGACAACGCTTCAAAAGCAAAATTTGACGATCCCAACGACCGGTCATAAATTCACCCCATGAAGACACTTCAACTAACTGATCCTGAGTATGATCTCGACCCTCAGGAATCGTCGTCATTCACCTATATCATCGCGTCGACGCCACGTTGTGGCAGCTCATACCTATCAAAACACTTATGGGAAACAGGAATTCTTGGCTGCCCTGCGGAATACTTTAATTTTAACAAGCTCTTGTTTCGGTTGACCGCACGGTTCGGCGTGGAAACTCCGATTGATTACCTCAAGGCGCTGAAGCGGGTACGAACGACGCCCAACGGCGTCTTCGGCGTCAAAGTGCATTTTGACCACCTTCAATTTTTAAGTATTTCCGGCCTCCTTCAGCAATTGAGCCCCGTAAAGTTTGTGCGATTAATACGGAATGAACCGATCAGCGAAGCTGTATCTCTTTCACGCGCGCTCCAAACCGGCGCATGGCACTCCCAAATCTCTGAAGCAGACAAACCTGAAGTTTATAGAGTCTCGCACATAAACTGGTGCTTCCAGCATCTGCGCCTACAAAAACAAGGGTGGGATCAGTTTTTTGAATCGCACAAATTGCCCCACATGACCGTAAAATATGAAACGCTTGTTGCCGATACGCCTGCCGTAATAGCTGCGATAACACAAAACCTTGGGTTCCCAACAACGCCCAAATTGACTGTGTCGCTACCAGAAATGAACAAGCAATCCAATTCACTAAACCAGGAATGGATTGAACGCTATGAGCAGGATCCGCAACGGGTGCAAACCTAGCCCATTCAACAAAAATATTTCATGGCCCGAATTTCCAGCGGCGTCTTGTTGATTTCAGGCCATGCTGTAAACTAAAAGTCCGGACATTAAAAACGCCCTGCATTTGATAAAGATAGAGGCCGATTATGGATTTGAGCTATAGCGACGAAGACTTGGCGTTTCGCGACGAAGTCAGGAATTTCATCAAGGATAAATTCCCCGCTGAAATACGCGCCGCCGTACAACGCTCATCCTATGTCCCCAAGGAACACATGGTGAAATGGCAGAAAATCCTCCACGCGCGTGGCTGGATTGCGCCGAACTGGCCCGTTGAATATGGCGGAACCGGCTGGACGCCAATGCAAAAGCACATTTACGCTGAGGAATACCAAGCTGCCGATTGCCCGAAAATCAGCTCCTTCGGTATTACGATGGTAGGCCCCGTCATTTACACCTACGGCAACGACGAGCAAAAGAAGCAACACCTTCCCAGCATCCTGAACAGCGATATATTCTGGTGCCAGGGATATTCAGAACCTGGCGCGGGCTCCGATCTCGCCTCCCTGCAGACCCGAGCGATTCGCGATGGCGACGATTATGTTGTGAACGGACAAAAAATATGGACCTCACAAGCGCACCGGGCAGACTGGATATTCTGCCTCGTCCGGACCGACATTGAGGTGAAAAAGCAGGAAGGCATTACGTTTCTGCTGATCGATATGAAAACTGAAGGCGTCACGGTCAAACCAATCATCAGCATGGATGGCCGACACTACCTGAACGAGGTCTTTTTTGACGATGTCCGCGTCCCCCTGACAAACCGAATCGCGGATGAAAACATGGGCTGGACCTACGCCAAATACCTGCTGGGCCATGAACGGGCGGGGATTGCGCAAGTCGCAAAACATAAAAGAACCATTCAACGCGTCCGCGAAATCGCTATTCAGGAGCGTGCAGACGGACTTCCCTTAATGGAAGACCCAAGTTTCAAGGCGCGGCTAACGAATGTTGAAGTATCGTTGCGAGCGCTGGAGATCACCAATCTTCGAATGCAGGCGAATATCAGCGCTGGAATGAGTCCGGGAGACGGCGCCTCCACCCTCAAAATCAGCGGCACGCAACTCGAACAGGAACTGAATGAAATTCTCGTTCAAGCGCTCGGATATTACGGCCTGCCCTATCCTGCGGATCAATTCAGGCCGGATGCAAACGAGCCCCCGATTGGCCCCCAACATGCGACAGGCCTTATGGCGGATCGCTTGTTACGGCGCGCGGCGTCGATCTATGGCGGGTCCAACGAAATTCAAAAAAACATCATCGCGAAACGGATTTTAGGGCTCTAGTTCTAACCCGACGCCTAATCGGTATGGTCTATACCCGGCAGGTCACCACAAACTGAGGATTTAACGCGAAAAAGCGTCCTTCGGCCAACGCCGTCGTTGCGATATTGACGATGTCCTGAATTTCAGCCTCGTCTATTTCGCCGCCATCTCGGGCGTATCCAGCGACAT
>JAESSL010000357.1 GCA_016764135.1 Alphaproteobacteria bacterium | reverse complement strand
CGCGCGGCCTTTCGAGAGCTTCAGCATTGCGGAGACGGGCGTTTCCAGATCCGCCACCGCTGTCGTCCAGATCACTTGCGGCCGTCCCGCAGTATAGGCGCTGGTAAAGTCGTCGAGGTCTGGGCTGGTTTGCATGGTCGTAACTCGTTTGGAATTATGGCCGGGTTTTGGGCGAATTTTTGGTGGATTAGGGATACGCGTTGAACAACCTGTTCACGACCAACTGGTTGACTTCAACCAAGTGACGATCGCGTAGCGCCTTGTTGAACTGAACGATAATATCGCTGCTGAGGCCGCGCAGGACAGCACTCTTCGTTGCGTCGACCTCGGCTTTTACGTTCTGCGGCGCCTTGATTTCCTTCAAAATCGCAACAGCGTAGCCTGTTCCGGTTTCGCCCATCGCCGCTTCGCCGGTCTGGAGATTAAACATGTCCGAGACTAGACCCGCGGAAATATCCGATCCGGCGTTTGCGCCGTTCCGTTTAAACGCTTTGGTCGTGGTCACGGGAAATCCATAAGGGAGGGCTAGCGTCGTCAGGGTTTTACCCTCCGCGACAGCGCCCAGAACGCCTTCAGCTATATCAAAAGCGCGTTTCTTTCGTTCATCGGCGCGCCAGGCCGCCACGACCTTTTCACGCACGGCGTCCAGCGGCAAGACCGCCGACGGCGTTATCGCGTCCACGCGCAGCACAAAGAAAGCGTTTTCGCCGCTTTCAATCAAAGCGCTGTCTTCACCCTGTAGGGTCTCAAACAGCGTTTGCAGGAATCCAGGGCCGGCGGGAAGTCCGGCGACCGACGTCGCTTGGGTTGCGCCCGGTGCGCGTCCTTGGCTGTCGATGGCGTCAAATCGCAACAGTTTGATGTTCAGCGCCTGCGCGGCTTCGGCCAAGGAGGCGCCGCCGCCCAATGAATCGTCCAGCTCGTTGGATAATTTGTACAACGCGTCAATTGCGCGATCCGCCGCAATCGTCTGCTTCAATATATCGCGAACCTCGTCGAAGGATTTAACGGTACCCGTCAACACGTCGGTGACGCGAAAAACATGTGTTCCAAACGGGCCTTTGAGCGGACCGCTGGTTTCACCGTTGTTGAGCTTGAAGACGGCGTCGGCCAAGTCGCCGGGCAGATCGTCTTTCGTCACCGCGCCAAGCTCGATGGAATCCTTGTCCTGTTCCGCGACGGATTTTGCAACATCTTCGAAGCTCTGGCCTTCCGCCAGAAGGCTCAGCGCCTTTTTAGCAGTTTCCGCGTCAGCCAGCACCATTTGCAAAACGGTTCGGCGTTCGGAAACCGAGAATTCATCGGTTCGTTGCTCATAGGCGGTTTTCAGGTCTTCGTCGCTGACAATGACTTCGTCCGTCAAATCCTCGGCGCGTAAAAGAAGGACGGTGGCCTTGCGATATTCCGGCGCTGTGAACTCGGCCTCTCTGGATTTGTGGATGGCGGCCAATGCGACTTCGTCCGGCGCCCCGACACTCAGCGATATATTAACGGGTATATTCAGTACTTCGGCGATCCGGCTTTCATGGCGCCATTTGTAGAGCCGCTCGACCATAGACTTTGGCGCGGCGGCGGCATTAAATCCGCCCATCATTTGTTCGCGCGCGGCGTCGCGGCGAATGCCGTTGACGTATTCCTGTTCGCCTAATCCATTTTGAGAGAGGACCCGTTCAAACACGGTCCGGTCGAAAGTTTTGGTCAACTCGCCCCGGAAGGCGCGCTCCTGGTGGATTCTACCAACAACAGCGGCGTCACTGACGGTAACGCCCATATTGTCCGCTTCTGCGTCATATAGAGATTCGTCAATAAGCGCACTCAGGACCTGATCCAGAACCCCAAGTTCCCGCGCTTGTTCCGGCGTAATGGCGCCGCGCAACTGGCGCATCTGGCGATTGAACGCATTTACCAGAGAGGGGCCGGAAATATCTTTGTTGCCGACAGTCGCAACGGCGGCGCCTGTCGAGCCTCCGGATGTAAAATCGCCGACGCCCCAAATAGCGAAGCTGGCGACCAGCAGTAAGAGGAGTCCCTTGAAGTACCAAGTTTGGACGCCATTCCTGAGAAACTCGAGCATTTCCGGTTACTTTCCTGACGCGCTCAACATGCGCTTTTAGATCAATTTTGCGTCGTGGCGCAAAGCCCACCAACGGCGCGGCATGATAGAAGGGGCCTGTCTAGGCTGCAACAGTCGAAATGGCAATTCGCATAAGCCATCACCATGAATTGTTTTTCCAAAACACGCGGACTCCCAAGGATGAAAGCGCCGCAGTCGGACAAAAAGGGCAAAATTCATTAGCATGCGTTAACATTCGTTAGCATTGACGTCGGAAGGGTCCTCTAACCGTAGACGGCTTCAAGCGAAGCGGCTCAGTTATACGATAAAATTCCTAAAAAATCAATATCGAACCGTTAACGGTGATTCTGGGTTAACAGAAAAACCGGAATAAGCGCAAACATGCTGATCAGACCAACCGCGATGAACCCGTCCTGAAAGCCCATGGTGTTGGCCTGTTGCTGAACAATGTCGCCAAGATAATGCAGGGCGATGGGCGCGTGCTGGCTTTCGGGCACGCCGCCGCTGTTGAGCAACCCGTGCACGGAGGTCAGAAGTTCGCGGGTGGCTTCGTTTGAAGAGGTCTGGGTGGCGGTGAAGGCGTCGCTATGAAACTCGATTCGCCGCTCCAGAATGACAACCAGGATATTGATCCCGCAGGAGCCGCCGAGCATTAAAAACAGATTTATGACGCCGGCGCCGGTGGGCATTTGCGAGGCGGGCAGCGCGGCCAGCGCCGCCGCGTTCAGGGCGGGCGAAATCAGGGCGACGCCGATGCGCCCTATAAAGAGGTAAAACGCCATATTCCAGAACAACGTGTCGACATCGGCGTTGGCCATGAACAGCACGCTGACCGCGAATATGAACATGCCGATCGTTATGACGATAGGCGCCGGAAAAATATCCGCCAGTCGCCCGGTGAACGGGAGCACGCAGGCCGCGAGGATACTACCCGGCAGTAACAATGAACCGGCCTCGGTGGCGGAGAATCCCTGCACGATCTGGGTGAAGACGGGGAATATGTAAATTGTCGCGAAGCTGCCAAACCCAAACAGGAACGAGACGCAGATCGCTGTCACAAAACGTCTGTTTTTGAACAATCGGAGATCCAGGAGGTTGGATTGCGCCCGCTGTTGCGACATCACAAAACCGACGACCGATAAAACCAGCATGACGGTGAGCATTAAAATCGAATCAGAGACCCATCCGGCGCGTTGTCCGTTGCCGATGATCGTCATTAAACTGAACACCGCCACGCACATCAACGCATAGCCGATAAAATCAAACGGCCCCGCTGGGGGGCCAGGGGGACGGTCCGGGAGAAAAATCAGCCCCAGCACCAGTGAAATTATGGCCGGGGGAATGGGCACCAGAAAGATATATCGCCAGTTGAACAGGTCGATTGTGTAGCCCCCTAGCGCCGGTCCCAACCCCAACGCAAAGACGACCCCCATGCTGAACATCGCCATGGCGAGGCCGCGTTTTTCGGGCGGGAATACCTGAAACAGCACCACCATGATCATTGGTTGTATGATGCCAGCGGCGAAGCCTTGCAGGATTCGACCCAGAATGATGAGGTCGAGCGTGGGGGCGAACCCGCAAATTGCACTGCCCACAAAAAACAAAATCATGGATACGGTGAAGGCGGGGCGCTGGCCGATTTTTGCGATGAACCAGGAATTGAGCAGTAGGCTCGTCACTGTTGTCGCCGGAAAAGCGGTGGAAAGATACTGCGCCTTGTCCTGCCCAACGCCATAAGCGCCCATGACATTCGGGATTGCGACGTTCACCATCGTGCTGGAAAACACCATGGTGAAGAACGCCAGAAGTCCCGCAATGGTTACAAACCACCGATAGGTTGGCCCGTAGCGCTGAAATAGGGCTTCGGTTTGTCGGGACTTATCCATTTTGCCTTGCGCGGCGCATGGCGCTATCAGGGATATTCGCCCCGTTCGGCGCGCATTGTGGAAGCGAAGAGCATCTCATTGCCGGACGTTACTTAAATTGCGCGGCTCCCGCCAGACATCTACCACCGGATTAAGGGGGTTTTCATGGATTGGTATGGACCATTGGACGGAAGTTGCGTATTAGCTCGTGGCGGTTTGAGTATTCTATAATCGAAAATGAGGCGTATTTAGATTGACCGATTTCGACCAAAACGCTGAACTTGCGCGGGCTGGCGCCTTTGCTGAAGGGCGATGGGGCAAGTTTGTCCATTACGCTCGCCGATACCCATTGGGTCTGATGGGGGCGATCATTGTAACCCTGTTTATGCTTATGGCGCTTCTGGCGGATGTTATTGCGCCTCACGATCCGGTTCAGACCAGCGCGCCGCTTTCATTGGCGGCGCCAAGCCTTGAACACTGGATGGGCGCCGACGGCATGGGCCGCGACTTGTTGAGTCGCATTATTCACGGCGCGCGCATCTCCCTGGCGGTTGGTCTTATCTCGACGCTTCTGGGCGGCACAATCGGTGTTATCATTGGTCTGGCGTCTGGTTTCCTGATGGGATGGTTCGATTTGCTTGTGCAGCGCATCATCGATGTCATGCAGGCGCTGCCTTTGCTGGTGCTGGCGCTTGTTATGGCGGCGTCTCTGGGGCCGTCGCTTGAAAATACGATTATCGCCATTTCAATTCCCCTGGTGCCCGATATTGCGCGGGTTGTGCGATCATCGACATTGGCGTTTCGAGAAATGCCTTTCGTCGAATCGGCCAGAGCGGCGGGTATGACGGAAATTCGCATCGCGGTGCGCCATGTCTTGCCAAATATGCTGGCGCCCTTGATTGTTCTGGGCACGGCGCAGCTTGGCTCGGCTATTCTCGTTGAAGCCTCACTTTCATTCCTGGGGCTCGGCGTTCCCGCGCCGCATCCCTCCTGGGGACGCATGTTGTCTGAGTCCTCGGCGGAATATGCTCGACAGGCCCCGTGGTTGGTAATCTTCCCCGGTCTCGCCATCAGCGCCATGGTGTTCGGCTCCAACCTTCTGGGCGATGCGCTGCGCGATATCATGGATCCTCGGCAACGACACTGATCGGGTGGTGTCGTGCGGGAATTAATGCGAGGGCGTTTCCATGAATGATCTGGCGAATAGCGCTGTTTCGCTCGGTACGATACGCACGCCGCTGGTTGGTTGCGTGTCTGCAAACGGCGCGGATTTGCGCTATTACGAATGGTGCGGCGAAGGCCCGACGATTTTAATGGCGCATGGAACCGGGTTTCACGCCCGGTGCTGGGACGCTGTTATCGAATTGCTCGGCGATGCCCATGTCGTTGCGGTCGATCATCGAGGACATGGACAATCCTCCAAAACCGCGCCCTATGCGTGGTCCATGCTTGGCGCCGACATGGCGGCCATCGTCACCACATTGAATCTTCAGGATGTTATCGGCGTCGGGCATTCTCTGGGCGCGCATATCATGTTGCAGGCAGCCTTTGCGGAAACGGCCCGATTCCGGTCCTTTTTGGCGATTGACCCTATCATTTTTCCGCCGGAAATCTATGCGACGGCGAAACCGCCTGAGACAGTTCATCCGGCGTCCCGACGGCGCGACCTCTGGGCGTCGCCAGAGGCTATGTTTGAGCGGTTCAAGGACAGGGAGCCGTTTTGTCGTTGGCGTCCTCGAGTGTTGCGCGATTATTGTGAGTACGGGCTGGCGCGCGCGCCCGGTTCCAACGGCGATTACCATTTGGCGTGTCCGCCAGCGGTGGAGGCGCGAATCTATGATGAACATCTGGAGTGCGACGCCACCGGGATGGCGGCGACGTTGGATCTTCCGGTTACGGTTTTGCGTGCGGGCGTGCGTCCTCTGCGGCCCGGCGCGTCTAAAGATGACATTTCGCCCTTCTGGCCGGGATTGGCGGCGCATATGCGTAACGCGACTGATGTCTTTTTGCCGGAACGGGCGCACGCCATCCCAATGGAAGACCCGGATCTCGTGACGTCGTATATCCTGCAGATGCGGAACGCCTGAAGGCGCTATCCTTCTTTGATTGGGCGTCAGTTGATTGGCGTCAATCGGCAATCTGGTAAGGCGGTGGATTGCGTGTTAATTCATTGAACTGTTAAAATTCAAAGCATTTTGGAGCGAATCTTATCATGACCGACGCGCGGACGCCCCTGATCGCAGGAAATTGGAAAATGAATGGCGTGGCCGCCGGTGGCGCTGAACTGGCCGCCGCGGTTTCCGCTGGCGCGAACGATGTCTCGGCGGAGTTGCTGGTGTGCCCGCCGACCGTGCTGATTGCGCCCGTCGGCGCTGCATTGCGCGACGGCGTGGCGCTCGGGGCGCAGGATTGTCATTTCGCCCAAAGCGGCGCCCATACCGGGGATATCAGCGCTGAAATGCTGGCTGATGCCGGTTGCGCCTATGTCATCGTGGGCCATTCCGAGCGCCGCGCCGACCATGGCGAGACCAGTGGAGATGTGTGCGCCAAGGCGATGGCGGCCTACCGCGCAGGATTGCGCGCCGTCATTTGCGTTGGCGAGACGGAGGCGGAGCGGGATGCCGGCAAGACCCTGGAGGTCATCACCGCACAATTGAACGGATCGGTCCCTTCGGCGGCGACCGCTGAAAATACGGTCGTGGCTTATGAGCCCGTCTGGGCCATTGGCACGGGCCGGACGCCGACCAATGATGAAGCGCAGGCGGTGCACGCCCATATTCGCGCGGCCTTGTCGGCCAGTCATGGCGCCGCCGTCAGCGACGGAATGCGACTTTTATACGGAGGCTCCATGAAGCCCGAAAACGCGCAGGGTTTGCTGGCCCAACCGGATATCGATGGCGGTTTGATCGGGGGCGCCAGCCTCAAAGCGGAGGATTTTCTCGCCATCGCGGCAAGTTGCCCCTAGCCTTTGTCGTGGTGAAGGCTTAAATACACCGCAAATACAGGTTCATTGCGGCCCACGCATTGCGCGTGGTCTGGTTCCGCAAGACGTAAAGCGAGACATAAATGGTTACGATAATTCTGGTCATTCACATGATGTTGGCGGTCGCCATGGTCGCCACCGTGTTATTGCAGCGAAGCGAAGGCGGCGGTCTGGGAATCGGCGGCGGCAGCGGCGGCGGTGGCATGGGCGGCATGATGAGCATCCGCGGCACCGCTAATTTGCTGACGCGGGCAACCGCAATTTTGGCTGCAGGTTTTATGCTGACCAGTATTACATTGGCGATTTTGGCGAATCAGAATCGGGCGCCAGAGTCAATTTTGGACCGGGCGGGAGCGGCGGCGCCGGCCTCGACCTCGGATGCGCCTATAATGCCGCCTCTGGGCGTGCCGTTGTCTAAATAGGGACGTCCCGGTAAATCGCGTCTAATTAATGGTTTCGTCGTCCGGTGTCGGGCGCTAGAAACACTCGAACCGCACTGAAGGCCGTTTTCATTTTTTATGGGAACGGCGATTAAAATCGAATAGGCTATTGGTCCATGACGCGCTTTATCTTTATCACTGGCGGCGTGGTTTCCTCACTGGGTAAAGGCCTGTCGGCGGCGGCGCTGGGCGCCTTGCTGCAGGCGCGGGGATATCGAGTGCGGCTACGCAAACTGGATCCGTATCTGAACGTCGATCCAGGCACCATGAGCCCCTACCAGCATGGCGAAGTCTATGTGTTAGACGATGG
>JAESSL010000356.1 GCA_016764135.1 Alphaproteobacteria bacterium | reverse complement strand
TGCGTCACGGGGTTCTCCGCCGCCGCCGTTTTGTGTGGAGCGGCGGACGGTCTGGAGGAACTCATCGCCTATCGGGTGCTACAGGGGCTTTTTGGTGCGCCGATCGTGCCCTTGTCGCAGGCGATCATCCTTGGCGCCTTTCCGATGAACCAGCGCAATGTCGCCACCGCGATCTGGGGCATGGGCGTAGTGTGCGGCCCGATATTTGGCCCGACTATCGGTGGTTATGTCGCGGAGGCCTATAACTGGCGCTGGGCGTTTTTCATGATTCTGCCGATCTGCGTCGTCTCGGTCATTCTGGTGTGGATCTTTGTCACGGATAATCAACGCATACCGGGACGCCGCATGGACTGGACGGGGTTTCTGGCGCTGGCGGTGACGATCGGCTGCCTTCAACTGGTTGTGGATCGCGGCGAACGGCTGGATTGGTATGATTCCCCGGAGATTGTGCTGGAGACGTTTCTGGCGGCCACGGCGTTTTATATTTTTCTGACGCACAGCTTCACCACGACCCAACCTTTCCTGCCGCCGCAATTGCTGACGGACAGGAATTTTGCGCTGGGGCTCGGCTTCGCTTTTATTTTTGGCGCGCTGTCCTTTGTGCCTCTCGCCCTGTTGCCGCCCATGCTTCAAGGCTTGCGGGGGTTTCCGGATTCTCTGATCGGGACTGTGCTGGCCTTTCGCGGCATCGGCAGCTTTCTGGGCAGTCTGGCGATTGTCGCCATGGGCCGCGTCGATCCGCGCATCAATCTGGCCATTGGCTTCGGGTTGCAGGGCGCCAGTGGATTGTTAATGGCGCAGTTCAATCTGGATTTATCAATCTGGGACGCAATGTGGACCAGTGCGATTCAGGGCTTCGGCAACAGTTTTTTATGGGCGCCCCTGACAGTTCTGGCCTTTGCGACCCTGCACCCCCGTCAGTTGGGCGAGGCGACGGCGATCTTCCATCTGTGCCGCAATCTGGGTAGCGCCATTTTCATTTCCATCTGCGTCGGCGTCGCTATTCACTACGCCAGCGTCAACTACGCAGAAATGTCGGAAGTTCTGACGCCCTTCAATGAAATATTCCGGTTTCCATCGTTATCCGGCGGCTGGAACCTCGACAGTATCGACGGCGCCTCGCGGATGAGCGACGAACTCACCCGGCAATCCTCGATGGTCGGATATGTAAACGCCTTCTATGTATTCTCCGCGCTGGCGCTTTGCGTTCTGCCGTTTATTCCAGTTTTACGGCGCCCCACGACTCGCTGATTCGCGACATGGCGGCGCTTGTTTATGCGACGTTGCGCCGCATGACCCTTGACCGTCCCCGCGCGGCGCGCAACCCTGTTCACCCCGCCGCGCTACTATCAGGAAAAAATCATGTCGCTTACCTTTACGCCCTTAACGCCTGTTTTTGGCGCCCGTGTCACCGGAGTCGACATGTCGGAACCGATGACCGACGCGGTTTTCGCCGAAATTCGCGCCGCGTTTGACGAGTACGTTATTCTGATTCTTTCCGGCCCGGTCATGAACGACGAGCGGCAAGTTGAATTCAGCAAACGCTTCGGTCCTCTGGAAGGGACGCGCGGGGTCAACCCCGCCAGCGGAACGCCCTTTGCCCGCCAGTCCAACCTGGACATCGAGTCCGGCGACGTGATCCCGGCGGACGACCGACGCATGTTCTACCAGAAAGCCAACATGATGTGGCACGCGGACAGCACCTTCAAGGCGACGCCATCCCTGTGCTCCGTCCTCACCGCGCGCATTGTTCCGCCGGAAGGCGGGGCCACCGAGCTGGCCTCCACGCGCGCCGCCTATGAAACTCTGTCCGACAGCGAGAAGGCGGAATTCGAGGATCTGGTGATCGAGCATGATTTCGCCTATTCGCGGGGGCTGGTTGGGTTCACCTTCACCCCCAAAGAGCTGGAGACGATGGGACCCGTTCGCCACAATCTGGTCAGAACCAATAAGGGCAATGGCCGAAAATCCGTCATGATCGGCGTCCACGCAAAATCCGTTGTGGGATGGTCCTACGAAAAGGGCCGTGCGCTACTGGAAGATCTACTCGAGCGCGCCACGCGACCGGAAAACACCTATCGTCACGAATGGCGCGAAGGCGACGTCATGATCTGGGACAATCAGTCCGCCGTACATCGCGCCACCGAATTTGATACAGCCCAGCATCAACGGCTCATGCAACGCACGACGATTTCCGCCGGCACGCCTATAGTTCCTGTTCTCTAACCGGGCTGTGTAAGAGACCTGGGTTACGTGAGGGTTCTTACGCCTCTTTTGGAAACTGCATTACTAGCAACTCCAGCCCCTCGGGCCCGGCGATGACCTCCAGCGCGGGTTCCTCGCACGTCATGAAGATGCAGGACAGCCGGTCCAGATCGCCATCCGCATGCGCCATGATTCCGTTGAGAACCATGTGATATTGCCCGCCGCCGCTGGCCGGGTCCGGCGCGATACAGCTTTCCCCCGGCCCCAGTCGCAAGAGATGCGCTTGCAGCCCATCCTCTTCAACATCGATGACAGTCTCCAGATCGCGTCCGACGCACGCGGCCAGTTCATCCGTCGTAAGGAGCGAAAGCCGCGCCGCCAGCCGAAAGCGACGCGGACCGGGTTTTAGTTTATCGCGATTTTGCGGCATGTATTTCGCGCCCGGATCCCAGGCGGATCGCAAGGTGAAATACTGCACGCCGTCGTCTCCGGCGGCGATTGGACCATAGGGCGTATGGCCATTGGCGTAGTGCAGCGACACCGGCGCCGCATCATGCTTGCCGATCTTGCCGTCGCCACCGACGAACACCTGAAACTGATTGACCTCATGAAAATGCGGCGGCGTCACCGAATGGGGCGGTTGTTCGACCAGAAACCCCTGCGGCAAACCATTATCGTTTTTCTCATTCCCCTCGACATAGGTTCCCCGTTCGGGTTGCACGCCAATATAGCCGCTCAAAAAATACTGTTGGCCATGAACGTCAATCGCGCGTCGGTTAGCGCGCGCGTCCGACGCCGTCATTGCATGCATCATTCAAAATTGCTCCTGATCCTGTTCCCTTCGGGGTCAATATCCCAAATCCCTAATATTATTGACCCCGTCACTGCTTCCACAGAGACTCGCCAAGGATATCGCGCGTTCTTGGCAGCGCCAGAGAATTTTTGCCGAATAAAAATTGCCTGTGAATTTATGAAAGACAACCGGGAGCCGAATTCATGAAGATCAAACGTGTGGAGCACGTCGCCATCGCCGTCACCGACATGGCGAAATCCATGAAGATGCTAGAGGACACATTCGGGCTGAAAATGGAGCTGGAGGAACAACGCGGCGCAACGCGGCTCGCCATGTACCCGGTGGGAGAAACCTATATCGAGTTGCTCGATACCCAGGATTCGGATTCGGCGATTGGAAAATGGATCGCAGAGAAAGGCCAGAGCCTGTTTCATCTATGCTTTGAAGTTGACGACATCGAAGCCGCGCTGGATGAGCTCCGCGAGAAGGGCGTGAAACTCCTGGATGAAGTTCCGCGCATAGGCCATGGCGGGGCCAAAATCGCCTTCATTAATCCGGAATCCACCGGCGACATCCTGATTGAATTGGCCGAACTGGCGCATTAACGCGCCGCTCAGCGCAGTCAGGCGACCCCCGGCTGTTTGGCGAATTCCTCTCGGGGCGATCATACGTTAGGGCGATCACACGTTAGGACGATCCAGACCAAAATGATCGCGCAGGGTTTCGCCCGTGTATTCCGTGCGGAACAGCCCGCGTTTTTGCAAAAGCGGAACCACTTCGTCGATGAAGGCGTCCAGCATCATGGGCAAGACCGGCGGCATGAGATTAAAGCCGTCCGCCGCGCCGTCGGTGAACCAGTCTTCGATCAAATCGGCGACCTGTTCCGGCGTCCCCGCAAAGGTGAAATGGCCGCGCGCGCCCGCCAGCTTTGACAGCAATT
>JAESSL010000355.1 GCA_016764135.1 Alphaproteobacteria bacterium | reverse complement strand
GCGAACCCGCCGAAGGTCGCCATGCAGGCCTCGCCCGCTTGCCAGGCGGCTTCGGAGCACAGGTGTTTGGCCATATTCGCTTCCGCGCCGCAGGGCAGGCCAGCGTCAAACAGGGCGGCAGCTTTGCGCGCCATCATCGCGGCGGCCTCTGCATCGGCATAAGCCTTTGCGATGGGGAACTGAACGCCTTGGTTCTGTCCGATGGGACGGCCAAAGACGACACGCTCATTGGCGTATTCAACGGCGCGCCGCGTGAAGTATTTGGCGTCTCCGACGCCTTCACTGGAGATCAGAATGCGCTCGGCGTTCATGCCATCGAGAATATATCGGAAGCCCTTGCCCTCTTCGCCAATCAGGGCGGAGGCAGGAATGCGGAGATTATCGAAGAAAACCTCGGTCGTGGCGTGATTGACCATGGCGGCGAGAGGTTTGATCTCCATGCCATTGCCCACCGCCTTGCGCATGTCGACGAGAAAGGTCGAGAGACCGTCGCTGCGTTTCTTGACCGTATCGGCCGATTCCGTACGCGCCAGCAGCAACATCAGATCGGAGTGCAGCGCCCGGCTGGTCCACACTTTTTGACCGTTGATGACGTATTCGTCGCCATCGCGGACCGCGCGTGTTTTCAGTTGCGTTGTGTCGGACCCTGTCGTTGGTTCCGTTACGCCAAAGGCCTGAAGGCGCAATTCACCGCTGGCGATTTTGGGTAGATACTCCTTTTTCTGCGCATCGCTGCCGTGCCGCAAAACCGTGCCCATGGTGTACATTTGAGCGTGACAGGCGCCCGCGCTGCATCCGGTTTCATGGATGGTTTCCAGAATGACTGCGCCCGCGCGGATCGGCAGGCCCGCGCCGCCGTATTCCTCGGGAATAAGCACGCCAAGATAGCCGGATTCGGTCAACGCGTTGACGAATTCAGTCGGGTAGCTGCCCTCGACAGGTTGATCCTCAAGGTTACGCCAGTATTCGCCGGGAAAGCCTGCGCAGATCTTGCGCACCGCGTCGCGAATTTCCGGGTAATCATTATCGTCCAGCGACATCATCGCCTGTGTATCCGTCATAACTCGTCTTTCTTGTATTGAACTAAAATGCAATGCGCGGGCTTGTGTTTAATCTAAACGAACGGCGCGGGAAGCGTTACTCGGCGGCGATGCTGCTGGCGGGCGTGAAGCCCTTGGGGGCGCCCGCTTTTGCGTACATGCCCGACAGGGTCTCATTGGGCAGGTTTTGCGCGATGATCTCCCGAATGGCGACGAGCTTGTCCAGGTCAACGCCGGTTTTCATGCCTGCGCCTTCCATCAGGAATACGAGATCATCCATGACGATATTGCCGGTGGCGTTGGGTGCGAAGGGACATCCGCCAAGGCCCGCCAGACTGGCGTCAAAACGTCGGCATCCCGCTTCCAGCGCGGCGAAGGCGTTGGCCAGACCAAGACCGCGGGTATCATGGAAATGCGCGCCGATGGGAATGGCGGGCTCGAACTCCTCAATAACCTTGCGAAACATGCCTTTGACCTGTTGCGGGTTGGCGTATCCAACTGTGTCAGCGACCATCAATTCATCCGCGCCGGCTTCGACGAAGCGCGCAGCCAGACGCATGACGGCGTCTTCGCTGACCTGGCCTTCGATGGTGCAGCCAAGCGCTGTGGAAAGACCCGCCGCCAGTATGATATTCTCAGCGCCGGGCGTTGCGTTGCGCAACTCGACGATTTTTCGGAAGTCCTCTACCGATTCATCGACCGTACGGCGCACATTGGCCATATTGTGGCTCTCGCTGACCGAGGTTACATAGTTTAACTTGTGAATGCCGGAGGCGAAGGCGTCTTTGGCGCCGCGCAGATTGGGCGCCAGCGCCGAGATGATCGAGCCTTTGGTCTTGAGCGCGGCGGCTACGACTTCTATTGCATCGGCGAATTGCGGCAACAATTTCGGCGGGACGAAGGAGCATGCTTCGACTTCGGGCATTCCGGCCTCGACTTCCAGCGTCAGCCACTTGATTTTGCCTACGGTGGTGAAAAAGGTTTCCTGAATTTGCAGGCCATCGCGCAGTCCAACTTCACGGCATTCAACATCAATTCCGGATCGCATATGTCATCTCCTTAAGTATTCAGTCTGGTCGTTCGTTTGGATCGGCGGGTCTACCGGCCCTTGAACTGTGGCTTGCGCTTCTCGTTGAAGGCGCGGACGCCTTCCAGACGATCTTCGGTCGGCACCATTCGATTATACGCCTCAATTTCGAAGGCGTATCCGGTTTTAAGATCGGTTTGAGTCGCGATGTTCATGGATTTTTTGGCCTGTCGCGTTGAAATCGGCGCGTTGTCGCAGATTATCGTCGCGATGGCGAGGGCCTCCTCCATGAGTTTGTCGTCCTCGCAGACCTTGTTTAAAATGCCCCATTCGGCGGCTTGATCGGCGGTAAAGGGCTGACCCGACAGGATAATTTCCTTTGCGCGGCGCACGCCAACGGCGCGGGGCAGGTTTTGCGTCCCCATGGCGCCGGGCATGATGCCCAGGGTGATTTCTGGTAAACCAAACCGCGCGCGCTTGGCGCCATAGGCAAAGTCGCAGGCGAGAACAAATTCGCAGCCACCGCCAAACGCCGCGCCATTAACGGCGGCGACGACGGGAATGGGGCAATCCATCATCATTACGACGCTTTGCTCAAACAGGGCGTGTTGCTTCTGCCATTGCTCGTCGGTCATGTTGTTGCGTTCTTTAAGATCACCGCCCGCACAGAAAAACCGGTCGCCGGCGCCGGTGACGACGATGCAGCGGATATCTTCCTGATCGACGTAAAAACCGCCCCAGAGATCGCGCATATCGCGGCCCATCTGGGTGTTGAGCGCGTTGGCCCGCTCTGGCCGGTTGAACGTCACCAGAAGAAGGTGATCCTTGATGCGCTCGACTTTGAGGGTTTCGTATTCTGTCTGCATGAGCTGGTCTTTCTGTATTGCCTAGCTGTATCGGTCTGGCTTTTATAATTTTTGGGAGGAAGGCGCAATTATGGTTTGCGGCCAAATATTTCCTCAGTGTGCTCGCCCAGTTCGGGAGAGCCGGTTTTTTGCTTAGGTCTGACGCCGTCAAAGAGCAACGGCATGCCCATCAGCTTGAAACGTCCGTCATCGGTTTCCTGTACGATTCCGATGGCTTCGGTTTGCGGGTGTTCCAGGACTTCCTTGATATTTTGCAGCGGCGCATTCGGGATGCCGACCTTGCCCAGCGCGTCCTGCCAGTGCTGGCGGGGCTTGGTCGTGGTGACGGATTCAATCATTTCACACAGAAGCTCTTTGTGATCCCAACGTAAGGGATTGGATGCGAAGCGCGGGTCGTCGGTCCATTCCGGGTGCCCCAGAACATCATTCAAACGTTTAAACATGCGGTCGTTGGGGGCTGCGATGATCAAATAATCGTCTTCACATTTATAGGCCTGATACGGGGTCATGCCCGGACCGCTGGAGCCGACGCGTTGAGGGATAACCTGTTCTGCCTGAAACCCGGTCGCGTGATAAGTCATCCAGCCGAGCGCCGTTTCATAGAGTGATGTGTCGATGCGGCCGCCCTTGCCGGTGCGATTGCGATTTTGCAGCGCCGAGAGGACGCCCATGGCCGCCCACATGCCGGCTCCCATGTCGACCATCGAGGTACCGACGCGCACCGGTGGTTGCCCTTCATGTCCGGTGACGTTCATCAGCCCGCAAAACGCCTGCATCAACGGGTCATAGCCCGGTTGCATCGCCAAGGGGCCGGTGGCGCCAAAGGATCCGCTGTTGCAATAGATGAGTTTCGGGTTGGCGGCGATCATCTCGTCCGCGCCAATACCAAGCGAATCGGCTACGCCGGGGCGAAGGTTCTGGATGACGACGTCGGCTTCATCGATAATATATTGCCGCAGTTGCTTCAGCTGCTCTTCGTCTTTCAGATCCACGGTGACGGAATGCTTGCCCGCATTCAGCGTCAAAAACAGGGTGCTGATCCCTTCATAGCGCGCCTGAATCCACGTGCGGGCGTCGTCGCCGGTTTCGGGGCGCTCGACCTTTATGACCGTGGCGCCAAGCGTCGCCAGTATCCAGCAGCCATAAGGAACGGCGACGCTGCCGCCCATTTCAATTACTTTAATCCCGGTCAGGGGCGCTGCGTTGTCCGGTTCGTTGTCCATAATGTCGTTTTTCCGTTATAGCTGCGCTGAAATGTCCGTATTAATTTCCATCCCTAAACTATTTAGCTTCTTCGATAAATCAATGCGATAATTCGTCATGGCTGATATGAACGAAAATCCCAATTCCGACGTGCGCGTTGTTTCTGACGCCGTTTCCCAGTCCCTCTCGAACGCGATGTCCCGGTTTAAGGCTGGCGATTTTGAGGGGGCGGCGCAAAATTGCCGAACGGTGCTGGCGGCGGAACCGAAACACGCTGAGGCGCATCACATATTAGCGGTTACCGCGCATAAGGTCGGACGTCCGGCCGAGGCGATCGCGTTGGCGCGTCAGGCCATTGCAATTGAGGCTAACAACCCGGTTTACTTGAACACGTTCGGGTTTTTGTCGCGCATCAGTCGGAAATACGAGGATTCCGCCACCGCGTTGTTGCGCGCCATCGAGTTGAAGCCGGATTATGCGGACGCGCATAACAATCTCGGCATTGTGTATGCGGAGCGCGGCGATTTACCCAAGGCGGAGGCGTCCTATCAGGAGGCGTTGCGGCATCGCGCTGAATTTCCGGAAGCGCAAAATAATTTGGGCAATCTTTTCTATCGGATGGGCCGGCTGGATGAGGCGGTCACCGCCTTTGACGTGGCGACGACGCTTCGACCCGCTTATGCGGAGGCGCATACGAGTCAGGGCGACGCCTTTGTAAATCAGGGCGAGGCCGACAAGGCGCTGGACGCCTATCGGAAAGCGGTCGAGGCTGCGCCGGACTCTATCAACGCCTGGTTTAAGTTCGCCAATGCCCTGTATCAGAAAGAAGATTACGAACGGGCGATGCTGGCGTATCGGAAATGCGTCGATATCAATCCCAACCAGCCGAGAACCCTGACCAATCTGGGCGCCGCGTTGGAAAAACTGGCGCGCATTGATGAAGCGGCGATGATTTTACGCCATGCGATCGTGTTGTCGCCGAATGATCCGGTCGCCTTGAAAAATCTTGGCCATGTGGTGCTTAAACTTGGCCATGTCGGGGAGGGGCTGCATCTGCTGCGCCGCGCGGTGGAACTGGCGCCCGATGACGACGACGCGCATTACACGTATGGCAACGCGCTGGTGCGTATGGAGCGCCTGCAGGAGGCGCTGGATTGTTACACCAGGGTGCGAGAGCTTAAACCGGACGCGGCGCGCGCTTATTTTGCGCCCGCGGCAGTTTTGCTGATGAGTGGCCGGTTTACGCAAGGCTGGGCGGCCTACGAATCCCGGTTTGGCATGTCGACCTACAAAACTAATGTAAAAAACGTCAAAGAGCGCTTGTGGGATGGCAGCCCGTTAAAGGGGCGGCGGTTACTGGTGCATGTGGAGCAGGGGTTTGGCGATACGCTCCAGTTTATTCGCTACCTGCCGCTTCTTCGGGAGCGGGAGCCTAATGAGACGATCAAGCTCATTTGCGAGCCGGAACTCCTCCCGGTGTTGAAGCAGGTGGAGGGGTATGACGAAATCTATGCGCTGCGCAGCGAAAATGTGATTGAGTACGATGTACAGGTGCCGATGTTGAGCCTGCCGCACCGGTTTGGCACGACACTGGAGACAATCCCCAATAAAACGCCCTATGTGGCGCCGCCCAAGGACGCCAAGGCGCGCTTGAAGCGGGCGACGGGGACGAAGCTTGCGGTCGGGATTGTCTGGGCGGGGCGTCCGACCCACAGCGACGATCGGTTTCGCTCGTGTCCGATTGAGTGGTTCTCAAATTTGTTTGATGTGCCGGGCGTTGAGTTTTTCAGCCTGCAATGGGGGCCGCGGTCGGGTGAGATTTCGCCCTATCTGGATCGGGATAATGTGACGAGCCTCTCCGATTCTCTGACCAATTTTGGCGAGACCGCCGCATTTATCGATCAACTTGATCTGGTGATTGCGATTGATACGGCGGTTGCGCATCTCGCGGGCGCGTTGGGCAAGCCGGTCTGGACGCTGTTGGCTTTTGGCGGGGAGTGGCGCTGGTTGTTTCGTCGCGAAGATTCGCCCTGGTATCCGAATATGCGGTTATTCCGGCAGCGCATTCTGGGCGACTGGCGGCCGGTTTTTATACGGTTGAAAACCGCACTGTCACAACTGGCGGCGGAAAATGGCGCTGCGGGGATCGTTCTGGAGTCCGATAGCGCCGTTGGCCAGCATGATTCCGCGCCGGACCCGATTGCAACGACGCCGCAAATGGGTAAGCCGAAAAAGGCGCGCGCAACGACGAAAAAACGAAAGCCTGCGACGGCTAACCGTGTGAAGCGGAAAAAACGTACGCGGAAACCCACCAAGCCTAAATCCACAAGCCCGAATTCCTGAGGTTCGACGCCTGCTGGCGCCGAGCCTGTTTAATCGAGACTCGCAGGCACTGTGAGCTTACCTAAATCTTGGTAAAGTTAATCAGGAATCGGGTCGGAAATCGGGGCGTTTCGCCGTTATTTGGTTTGTGCAACGTAGACGCCATCCCAATCGGCGGGCAACGGATTGGCGCGGAAGTCGGCCATGCGTTCTTTGAATATGGCGTGGAAATTGTCCAGATCACCATTCGAGGCGACGCTGATATCGGACATGAGGGCTTCCGCTTCGTCCCATTTCTGACTGCGATATGTGGCGAGAAATTCCCGGTGTTTTACCTTGAGGGCCGCGAACTCAGCGGACTGGCCGCGCTCTGGTCCACCCATCAGGCAGTGAATTGCGACCGCGTCGTTTTTGCCCTTAACCTTGATGAGATCAAGTTCGAGCGCTGCGAATTCATCACAGACATTGTCAGCGGTGTCGGGACCAAGAATGATATCGACGCCGTAACTTTTCGACTGGCCTTCCAGCCGGGCCGCCAGGTTGACCGGATCGCCGAGCACGGAGTAATCGAAGCGTTGCTCCGACCCCATGTTTCCGACCACGCACTCGCCGGTGTTGATGCCAATGCCAACGGCGATCTTTCTGAACTTCGTGCCAGCCTCATTGGATTCCTGCTCGCGCACCACATTCAGGTCTTCCAGTCGCGTCATCATTTCCAGTGCGGCCTGACAGGAATGGCGCTGCTGGAATTCATCAGGCATGGGGGCGTTCCAGAACGCCATGATGCAATCGCCCATATATTTATCGATGGTGCCCTGTCGGTCGAGTATGGCTTCGGTCAGGGGCGTCAATAACCGGTTAATAAGAAGTGTTAGCCCCTGTGGGTTGGTCTTGAATTCCTCGGAAATAGTGGTGAAGCCCCGAACATCGCAAAACAGGAAGGTCATTACCTTGGTTTCGCCGCCCAGGGTCAACTGATCCGGGTTTTCGGCCAACTGCTCGACCAGCGCGGGTGAGAGATATTGTCCAAAGGCGTTGCGAACTTGTCTCTTTTCGGCCGCTTCTCTTGTGTAGTTTGCGAAGGTCAGTACGGAATACAGGCCAATGGTGACGATGCCGGGATAGGAAATGTCGAGGAGCATTAAATGCTCTTTGTACATATACCAGCTGCCGCCCAGCAGCGCCGCGCCGCCCACCACAAGTCCGGTCAAGGTCAACATCGGTCCCAGATGGGGGATCAGAAAGATCATCAGGAGGCCCGCACCGAGCATCAGCGCCAGCTCGATGCTGTTCGAGATGTTAGTATAGCGGAGATAAAACTGTTCGTCGGTCAGCACGTCCATCTGGGGTTTGGCGCGCGCATAGATTTCCTGGGGCTTCAGCTTGAGGCCTTCGGCCTTCGCCTCGGCGGTGGTGTCGGCGATGATTTGCTGGAGTGCGGCGGCTTTGCGGTTTGAGGAGGCGAGGATGGTTTCAAGGATGTTGGCGTGTACTTCCACCCCGGGTAGTCGACCGGCGATGGGCGTGGCCCGAATATCCAACAGGCCGACGGCGGAGGTGCCGACCAGGAATATCCGGCCGGCCAGTTTTTCAGGCGGTACGCGTCCCTTGATGATGTCGCTCGCGGAAATATAAAGTCGACCGTCGTTATTCGGCGTGTTGTACGGGGCGGGCGGGGCGAAATGCACCCAGATCCGACCCTGTTTATCGACGGGGATGTCAAAGGCGCCCTGTGGCGTCTGCAGACTGATATGCGTCAATCCCGCGTCGTTTTGTTTGGTGAAAATAATCCTGCCGCCAAACGCCGCACGTAACATCTCAACGGTCAGGGCGGGTCGGATATCTTTACCGATCAGCGTCACCAGCGGCACCCGGCGAACCAAACCGTCGGGTTCGTCGCCAATGGTAAAAAAGCCATTC
>JAESSL010000354.1 GCA_016764135.1 Alphaproteobacteria bacterium | reverse complement strand
GTTGAATTCACGAAATAACGGTCTGTTGCGCCTGAACGCCGATTTGTCGACCCATAAAGCGATGCGAATGGTCGCCGTCACCGCGACGCAAATTCCCGGCGACGTGATCCTCGGCCCCTCCTATCAGACCAAAAACGGTGGGAAATTCGCATTAATCGCGACCGAAACCAACCTTGCGGGCGGTGAAGGGGTTATGGTCGCAACCATCGACCTTGGCGGATTTTTCGCCACTCTGATACGGGATGCAATTCCTGCTGGATTGAACGTGCGGTTGATCGAGCGAGACAACGAGGCGCAGGCCGACACATTGTACAAGCCGATTATTGGATCGCTGGACCCGCCAGCCAATGCGAGCCTGACCAAGATCTTCCGCATCACACGGGGTCAGGCAAAATGGAATTTGCATTGGGATATCATGCCGCATTACCGCAATGGCCCCGCGGATAATTCGGGAACGCTGGTTCAGTTTGGCGGTAGCGCCCTGACGCTAATCATCGTCGCCGTTCTTGGGTACTACTGGTTTCAGACCAGCCGGTTTCGCCAGATGGTCAACGAACGCACGGCGGAGTTGTCCCGCAATTCCATGCTCGTTCAGTTAACCATGGATACGATTGATCAGGGATTCGCGGTCTGGAACGCTGATCGGCGCCTGGTGATCTGGAGCAAGAAGTGTTTTGAGTTCTGGTACGAACCGCAAAAGATCCTTCGGCTGGGCATGCCGATGTCGGCGTTGTTGAAACACCTCGCCATCAATCACGCTTTTGGTCCCGGCGATCCCGATGAAATCGTAACGCGGGAACTGGAGCGAAGCGCCGCGGCAGGCGAACGGTCCAACGAAACATTCACGATGCCTGGCAATCGGCAAATTCATGTGCGGCGTTTTCCACTGGAAAATGGCGGCCATGTCGCCGTCTACACCGACGTAACGGAAAACCGTCGCGCCACAAGCGATTTGGAGCATATCCGGGACGGGTTGGAAGAGCGTGTGCGGGACCGCACCGAAGAACTGCGCGAAGCCAAGGACGCCGCCAATTTCGCCAACCAGACGAAATCGGAATTCCTCGCCAATATGAGCCACGAATTACGAACGCCGCTAAACGCAATTATCGGCTTCACCAACGCTATTCAACGAAAAATCGGCGGTGAGACAACGCCAAAACAAGATGAGTATCTCGAAGATATCGAAACCTCGGCGAAGCAACTTTTATCCATCATCAACGACATTCTGGATCTCTCCAAATTCGAGTCGAAATCCGTTCAACCCATTCGACACAAAGTAAACGTCCAGAAAATGTTCGAAAACGTCAAAATGCTGATGTTGAACCGCCTGTCGAGAAAAGACATTCAGCTCGAAATGTCGATTAATGAAGAAATATCACATCTGTATGTTGACGAACGCATGGTGAAGCAAATTCTAGTCAACTTGATCAGTAACGCCGTAAAATTTTCCGACTCAGGTAGCACAGTCCATGTCATGTGCGCTCAAGAAGACGGCAACATTGCAATTTCCATTACCGACCACGGGATCGGGATAAACGAGGCGGATATGGCCAAGGCGTTAACGCCATTCGGACAGGTCGATAGCGCCCTGACGCGAAGCCGTGACGGTTCCGGCCTTGGTTTACCCCTATCCAAAGCGCTGGTCGAAGTTCACCATGGCACCTTAACCGTCAACAGCACGCCCGGTGTCGGGACCAACGTAACGATTCGTTTCCCCAATATATCCTGAGATATTAAACAACCGTCAGCCGTCATTTTTGACATGACATATTCGCCCCATGGTTTAGCCTGCCGATGATTCTCTAAACGTACGGGTATCGCTCTATGAAAAATGATTTGGACCCATCAGGACCGGCGGATGAGAGCCTTCGTGAAAGCACGCTCCTGCAAGCCGTAATTAACGCCATACCTGCGCCAATATTTTTCAAGGATTCCGAGGGCCGGTATCTGGGATGCAACAACGCCTTTGAAGCGTTTGTCGGGCGCACGCGAGACGAGCTTGTTGGCAAAAGCGTATTTGAACTTTGGGACAAAGACCTCGCGCAAGTATATTTTGACGCGGATAACGAACTCTACAAAAACGGCGGCAAGCAAATATACGAAGCGCAGGTCACCTACGCCGATGGCGCGGTCCGCGACGTCATGTTCCACAAAGCCGTTTTTTTCGCCGAGCAAGAGAATGAAAGCGGCGTCGTCGGCGCCATGCTGGATATTACCGACTGGAAGCAAGCCGAAGCTGAACTCCTGCGGCGAGCGAAAACGGACGACCTGACAGGGTTGGAAAACCGGCACAGCCTGTTCGATTCTCTGGATGGCGCCATCAAGCGCGCTAAACGCAGCAACACGCTTTTGGCGGTGCTGGCGATTGATCTGGACGGGTTCAAGAGGGTGAATGACAATCATGGCCACCCAGTGGGCGATATTGTCTTAAAATCCGTAGCGGACCGACTAAAAAGCGCGGTGCGGGAGACCGATATCACGGCGCGATCAGGCGGCGATGAATTTATTATTGTTCTGGAGGCTGTCTCGACTCAGGCGCAGGCAGGCCGGATTGCGGCCACCATCGTTAAAAAAATCGCCGCGCCCTTCATACCCGATACACAGCCCATCAACATTGGCGTCTCCATCGGCATTGCGATGCTCGAATCAAACGATATGAATGTCGAAACGCTAATTCAGAACGCCGACAAGGCGCTCTACCAAATGAAAGATGCCGGTAAGGGTGGGTACGCCTTCTTCAAGCCCGTCTCGTAACGGGTTAACCACAGAGTGACATCGGACGGATCACCGCCACATCACACAAGATGACGGCCGGAATCAACCAGCAAAGTTTCACCTGTCACCCACCGCGCACCCTCGACAAACCAAACAACCGTCTCGGCGATTTCTTCCGGCGTATTGGCATGTTGTAGCGGCGTATTCGCTTCAACATTCCGGACAAGCTGGTCATATTTTTCAGCGCCAACGCCATTGACCTGCCACCGGGTTCCGATGAAACCGGGACAAACTGCATTTACCCGAATTTCCGGCGCCAATGCCCGGGCGAGGGAAACTGTCATCATATTCACCGCGCCCTTGGACGCTGTATAGGCCACCGAGCTGCCCGCGCCGGTAATGCCGGAAATAGAAGAGATATTGACGATTGAACCCTCGCCCGCCGCTTTCATGTGCGGCGTCACGGCGTGGATCATCTGATAGACGGCGAAGACATTGACCCGGAAAATGCGCTCAAAGTCCTCCGGCGTCAGGCCGTCCAGGTCATCATGTTTCACAAATTTCGTCGTGCCCGCATTATTCACCAGCGCATCAATTCGGCCCCATTTCGCCATCGTTTGGGCGACCATGTCCCGGCATTCCGCATCGTCGCCAACATCAGCTTGCACCAAAAGCGCCTCTACGCCTTCTGCTTCGCACGCCGCCACCGTCTCTTTGGCGTCGGCCTCGCTTCTGGAGTAATTGATAACGACATTCCAGCCCTTCGCAGCCAGTTGCAGCGCCGTCGCCGCGCCCAATCCCGCCGCCGAACCCGTGACGATAGCGACTTTTCTCTGTTCAGCCATTTTTCTCTCCAGCTCTATTTGCCTGCTATCGCAGCACCTACGCGATTTCGGATTGATGCTGCGAGATCATCTCCCAGCCGCCGTTGCGTCGCGCATATATAGTGGTCGATCGTGTCTGACCCTCCACCGTGACGCCCCCATCCACAAATTTCGCATCGGCTTTGTAAATCAAAATCCCAACATCACCGTATAACCGCGTCTGGACTTCACTGGCTTCCATACGATTCATTTTAAGGGCGCCGGAGCTGAATGCGGCGAACACCTCAGCGCGCGTTCGCGCCTGACCCGTCGCAGAAACATAAATCATGTCTTCGCCGACAACCTTGCGCAACGCCTCAAGGTCACCCTCCATCACGGCCTTCAAGCGCGCATCATGGGCGGCGATCAG
>JAESSL010000353.1 GCA_016764135.1 Alphaproteobacteria bacterium | reverse complement strand
GACGCCAATCTCATCTGTCGGGCCAAAGCGGTTTTTGACGGCGCGCAGGATCCTGAAGTGGTGGCCGCGCTCGCCTTCAAAATACATGACCGTATCGACCATATGCTCCAGTACGCGGGGGCCGGCGATGACGCCATCCTTGGTGACATGGCCAACAAACAGAATTGCGAAATTGCGTCGTTTCGCCAGACGAATCAACTCCTGCGCTGAGGCTCTGACTTGCCCGACGGCGCCGGGCGCGGAATCAAGTCCGTTGACATACATGGTCTGGATTGAATCGATGACGACGATATCAGGCGGTTCATCGACATCCAATGTCGCCAGAATGTCGCCGACATTGGTTGCTGTGGTCAAGGAGACGGGCGCCTTTTCCACGCCCAGGCGCACGGCGCGCATTCGGATCTGATGGATCGCTTCTTCGCCGGAGATATAGACGCAGCGCGCATCTTTCGCGAGACCGGCGACGGCTTGCAGCAAGAGCGTGGATTTGCCAATTCCGGGGTCCCCGCCAATCAGGGTCGCCGAGCCGCGCACCAATCCACCGCCGGTGACTCGGTCAAATTCCTGAATGCCTGTTTTTCGCCGCGGCGCTGGCGGCGATTCACCGTCCAGCGATACAAATTCAAGCGAGCGTCCCCTTGACGTCGTGCGACCAGCCTTGCCACCAATAGGCGCTGATTCTGCGGCGGCATCTTCCGCTACCGTATTCCAGCCGCCACAGGCATCGCAGCGACCGGCCCATCGGGCATGTGTTGCGCCGCAACTTTGGCAAACAAATTGTGTCTTCGCTCGCGCCATTCAAATCCGTCCTGAAACCAGCGCTGTTTCGCTAATTGGGCGCCACCACTGTGGTTGATCGGCGCCAATGGTCATGCGAGGCGCAAATCAGTTTTTATAGGGCCTTCGATGCGTCCATGTATAAATTGGTCCACATATGCGTCACCGCAATGGTCGATGTCGCTGGTGTCGCCAGTCCAGATGATTTTACCCTGATAAAGCATCGCGATGCGATCCGAAATTTTTCGAGCGCTGGCCATGTCATGCGTTATTGTTAACGCCGTTGCGCCCAGCTCCTGTACGCATTCAACAATCAGGTTGTTAATAACATCTCCCATGACGGGATCAAGCCCGGTGGTGGGCTCGTCGAAGAACATAATTTTCGGGTTTGCGGCGATGGCGCGCGCGAGCCCGACGCGCTTTTGCATGCCGCTGGAGAGCTCAGAGGGGTTTCGGTCTGCATCTTCTTTCTTCATGCCGACGGCGACCAGTTTTTCCAGTGCGATATCCCGCGCGTCATCGCGACTTACGCCTTCGCCCTGAATTAGCCCAAAGGCGATGTTTTCCCATACGGGAAGGCTGTCAAACAGCGCGGCGCCTTGAAACAGCATGCCGATATTGCGGTTTACGCGTTCTCGTTCACCAGCGCTCATAGCGGTTACGCAATCGCCCTTGATGTAGATCTCTCCGCTATCCGGGGCCATAAGGCCGAGAACGCATTTTAACGTCACTGATTTTCCACTGCCCGACCCTCCGATAATGACCAGGGAGCGCCCTTCTGAAATCTCCAGGTCCACGCCATCCAAAACGGTTTTGGCGCCGAAGGACTTACGCAAGCCGCTCAATCGGATCGCGGGAGCCAATGATGGAGAAGGCGACGTCATGTCGAGAAAAACAGCTCCGTAATGATGTAATTCGAAATCAGGATCAGAATGGAGGCGGATACGACAGCGTTGGTCGTGGCGGCGCCAACGCCCTGTGCGCCGCCTTTACTATGGTACCCATGGTAGCAACCCATCAGGGTTACGATAAACCCGAACGCGGCGGCCTTTGTGAGCCCGGAAATCACGTCAATCGGTTGCAGGATATCCCAACTGGCCTTGATATACAGGCCGGGATTAAATCCCAATTTGTAGACGGATACGATATAGCCGCCAAACACGCCGATGATGTCGCCGACAAACACCAGCAACGGCAGCATGGTGAGGCCCGCAATAATACGCGGTGCAATCAGGTATTTATGAGGGTTGGTCGACAGGGTGGTCAGGGCGTCAATTTGTTCGGTCACGCGCATGGTGCCGATTTCGGCCGCCATCGCGGCGCCGATGCGACCGGCGACCATGAGGCCCGCCAGCACCGGACCTAGCTCCCGCGTAATGCCCAGCAACACGACCGTGGCGATAGCGCTCTCGGCTTCTGCAGACAGGCGAGAGAACCCGGAATAGGTTTGCAGCGCCAGCGCCATGCCCGCGAACAACGTCGTCATGCCGACGACGGGCAACGAATAATACCCGATATCGATCATCTGGCGCAGCAGCAGCCGAAAATAAAACGGCGGGCGGAAGCAATGTGAAATAGAGGTCAGTGTGAACAGGGTCAGCTGACCGGTGGTGGCCAGGAACCCTAAAAATGCGGCGCCAATTGGTTGGAGCGGGTTCACTATACAGCCTCGGCGGGTGTTGAAAGGGATGCTGCACCGATATACCGCCGACGGTAACGGTTGCCAAGGCTTGTCAGTATTTCATACCCGATTGTGCCCGCGTCCGTTGCCAGATCGTCAATTGTCCGGTTCGGGCCTATCAAATCAACCAGATCACCGGGGCGTGGTGAAGAGGCGTCATCGGGGAGGGCGGAAAAGTCTACTGTAATTAGATCCATCGATACCCTGCCAAGTATCGGCAAAGGATGATTGTTGAAAGTGACGAAGCCTTGATTGCTCAGCATACGTGAAAACCCATCCGCATAGCCTGCCGCAATCGTCGCGACCCGCGTCGGCTTTCCAACGCGATGCGTGGCGCCATATCCAACGCTTCGGGAGGCGTCGACATTTTGTATTTGCAGAATTTTCCCTTGCAACCTCACAACTGCCGCCATTGGATTTGGCGCTAGGTCGTTTGGTTTTACGCCGTACAGACAGAGTCCGGGGCGAACCATATCGAAACGCCATTCAGGGCCCAGAAAAATACCGCTGGAGGCGGCGAGAGACGCAGAGGCGCTCGGAAGGTTTTGAAGAGCGGCTTGAAATTCGCGAAGCTGCGCGCGATTCATCGGATTGTCCGGCTCGTCAGCGCAGGCCAGGTGGCTCATGACCAGCGTAACCTGGATTGGGTCCAGTCGATCTTGCTTCGAGAAAAGCGTTTTTTGCTCCGATATCGACAGCCCCAGACGCGACATGCCCGTGTCCAGCTGAAGGGCGGCTGATGGATTTGCGACCGCTTGCGCGCTGCAAAAGTCGCCCCAGCATTCGAGTTGGCCGAGATCGTTTAGTACGGGACGCAGGGAATACGTCTGGAAAACGCCTTCATCGCCCGGCGTCAATCCGTTCAGAATATAAATATCGGCATCTGGCGCGGTGCGGCGCAGCGTGATTCCCTCGTCCAGATGCGCGACGAAAAACGTTTTACATCCCTGCTGAAGCAAGGCTCT
>JAESSL010000352.1 GCA_016764135.1 Alphaproteobacteria bacterium | reverse complement strand
GTCCATTCTCGTTCGCCATGGGCTAGTGGAATTGGAGACGCCGCCGCCAGACGAACATAATCGTCGGGCTGAAGGTGCCAGTGCAGCGGTTCTTCCAGCCAGAAAATATCATGTTCGGCGACGGCGTTGGCGAAGGTGATGCAATCCTCCACGCCATAGGGCGCGTTCATGTCGAGCATAAGCAGGGTATCCGGGCCAATCGCCTCGCGCGTCGCGCGGATGCGCGTCATCTCGTCTTTCAGCGAGAGCGCGCCGGTTTTTATTTTTATCGCCCGGTAGCCCTTCTCGACATGACGGGCCATTTCCGCAGCGCAGGCGTCAATCGGGGCGCCTTCGATGTAGTATCCGCCAGTGGAATAAGTGAAGACGCTCTTTCGGGTCCCACCCAGCAATTTGTAGACCGGCATCCCCGCCGCCTTGCCCTTGATATCCCACAGGGCGATATCGATGCCGCCAATCGCGGCCATCGCCTGGGGGCGTTGCGCGCGGGGTAGCGGCGCCGGCAGGCCGTCCCATCCGCCCAATCCGCCGGGGCGGGGGCTGGTGGTGGAAAACAATCGTTCCCATATTTCCACATGGCCGAGCGGATCCATGCCCTTGATGCAGTCGCTGAACGTCGCGGCCAGATCGCAAATAGTCTTTTGCGGGCCTCCCTGGACCTCGCCATATCCGACCAGACCTTCATCGGTTCGCACTTCGAACAGGATCAGGGTCGCCGCGCCGCTTATTTCATGCGCCGTCCAGCTCGCCTGCGGCAAGTCCATTTTTATGGGATGGGTGATGATTTCGGTGATTTTCATGGGGACCTCGTTCAGTCGACTTTGAAGAGCCGCTTACGATAACGAGGTCATTCGTGCAGGAACAGTCTATTCCTTGTTTGGGTTAACGCCGACGGTCGCGCTGCGCCGCTCCATGAGCACCACGTCATGCCACACGCCTTTCAGGGGCCCAAAATCCATTAACCCGATCCGTTCCCGGGTTCCCACAATCTTGAATCCCAGGCTCTTGTGCAACGCGATGCTGGCGCGGTTTTCCGGAAAAATGCCAGCTTGCAGCATCCAGAATCCGTGTGTCTCCGCACTTTCGATAAACGCGCGCATCAGGCGGCGCCCTGCGCCTAACCCATGCGCCTCCGGGGCGATATAGATACTGTGCTCCGCGACGCCTGCATACACCGAGCGCGATGAGATTCGCGCCATGGCGGCCCATCCGATAACCTCGCCTTTGAGCGCCGCGACCAGACGAGCTTCGTTCAAATGGCCCTGATCCCATTCCGACCAGCTTGGCGCTTGCGATTGAAATGTGGCGTGGCCGGTGTCTGCGCCATGTTGATAAATTCGCAAAACAGCGTCGCTATCTGTGGCGCGCATAGGTCGGATGGAAAAGTCAGGGATGGGGTTTTCGGACGGCACGGGGCGAACTTTCTTTTGTATCTCGCGACTAGCAGCGCTTTTCGGCGAAATTGAATAATGTGGTTGTTCTAAAGTTAACCAAATACCGTAAAAAGCTGGGCGCGCGGGAAAAAAAACCAGTATGCTTGAGGGGGCAAGTTGTATTTTGGCGCAGGGTCGCTGAAATATAGCAAAAGGAGGGACCCATCAGTGACAAGGGAGTCGGAGAATATAGCGCCGTCAATGCGCCGAATTCTGGTTGTCGAAGATAGCCTGACTGTCAGCGACCTCATCGTTGGGATCTTAAATAGCTTGGGATTCGAGCAGGTTTTCTGCGCCTCTGACGGCATGGAAGCGTGGTCGTTGTTTGAAGACGGCCTTTTGTTCGATCTGGTGATCTGCGACTGGATGATGCCGAAGATGAATGGTCTCGACGTGCTCAAGCAATTGCGGTCGAGCCATTCCAATGTCCCGTTTATAATGATTTCAGGTAAAGCGGCGGAAAGCGAGATTGCCGAAGCGCGGGTCCAGGGGGTTACTGCGTTCGTACCCAAGCCTTTCGAGGCCGCTCAGTTGATACAGGCGGTAACCGTCTCTCTCGAAGAGTATGACGCCCGCACGGCCCGGCCCGATAAAACGGATGTGTGGGAAATCTGACGCTATTGCGTGCGGCGCGCCCGCTGGCCGGACGCGGTTTTTGGACCGGTCGTCTTCGGTATTTTAATTTGGCGTTTGCATGGCCCGAATGTTCCGGCAAAAAATACGCAATAACGCGACGATGAATGCATCCGCGCTGTCGAGTTTTTCGCGAAAGCTGCGATCGGTGATAATCAGGCAGGTTGTTGGTTCAACCGCCGTGGCCGACGCCATTCGGGGCTGGCTGTCGACCAGCGCCATTTCGCCAAAAACGCCGCCGCGCCCAATATTCCCGAGGATTCGCTTTTCGCCATCCTCCATCTTCCAAATCTGAACATTGCCCTTTTTGACGATATAGGCTGCGTTGCCCGGGTCTCCTTCGCGGAAAATCGGGTCGTCGACAAGAAAGATTTTTTGATCAACAACTTGCATGGTTTGTATTATGCCGCCTGAAAGTGGACGTTGTCACCTGTCGCCAGAGATAATGTTTCAGCGGCGTTCCCCTGATTGACGGCGATCTCCACCAAACCGGCGCTATTTCGATACCAGCATCCTGCGCCCGGCGGGGCGTCGCCAAATACGCCGGCGGGCGCCAGAACATGGTCGCCGATGCGCAGGGAGTCTGTCGGTGGCGCGATATCGGCGCGTATGCCCGTGATCGCATTTCCGAACCCGTCTATATGGATGATCTCCGGCAAATCGTCCGGCCAGTCTGCGCCGGGGCGATTTTTGTCCAGGAACCAGTCCTGTGCGCAGTCCTCATCGGGGATCTGGTCCGATGCCTGGCCCAATGCGAGTTTCGCCGCCATGGGCGCGAACAGATCCCGACCGTGAAAACTGCGGGACAGCGACGGCGGACGCCAGGACAGCGGCCAGATTGCGGCGGCGCTGGCGCGGCGGCCTACAATTTCAAACAAGCCATTCCCCGGTCCCACAAACCATCGGTTATCGGCGCGCATAATGATCGGAGGCCGATCGCCGCCCACGCCGGGGTCAACCACGCCGACGCAAAATGCGCCGATGGGAAATCGGTCTGCGAGCGCGGCTAGCAAATACGCGGCGGCCTTCGGGTTATGGGCGGGCGCATCATGGACAAGGTCGATGACGACCGCCTCCGGTGCGACGCCGTGGATCGCCATATGCATTTCACCGACATAGGATCCGCCGTAGCCAAAGTCGGTGAACAGGATGATCATTGACTGCCAGTCAGCATCGAATTTCGCTCAAGAAAAAACCGCCCGGAACAGCGTCCGGACGGTTTGTATCATTCGAAGAATGCAATTTCTATTCTTTGTTGCCGAAGAGATGCAGCAGCATCATGAACAGATTGATGAAGTCCAGATAGAGCCGCAGCGCGCCATGGATGGCCTTTTTCTGCTGCGTCGAGCCGTCATCATGGATCGAATAGGTTTGTTTGATGCCTTGGGTATCATAGGCGGTCAGACCGACGAACACCAACACGCCCACCACCGATATGATGAACTGCATCATGCTGGAGCCGAGGAAAATGTTCACGATGGAGGCGACGAAGATGCCGATCAACCCCATGAACAAAAAACTGCCCATGCCGCTCAAATCGCGCTTTGTTGTGTATCCATACACACTCATCGCCAAAAACATGGTGGAGGTGATGAAAAACACCCGCGCGACACTGGCGCCGGTGAAGGTGATGAAGATATGGGAAATCGACAGACCCATAACGCCTGCGAACGCCCAAAACACCAACTGCGCCGTTGAAGCGCTCATCCGGTTCAATCCGAAATTCAGCACCAGCACGAAGGCCAGCGGCGAGAACATCGCGATATAGGCCAGTATGGTCGGAGACATGCCCGTGGGCGTCTGAACGTAGAACAACTGTAACAACACTGGCGTATGCGCGACCATGAACGCCACCGCGCCCGTTAGCGCCAATCCGGTGCCCATGTAGTTGTAGACCCGGAGCATATAGCTCCGCAGCCCTTCGTCGACGCTCGCCTGTGTGGCGGCGCCAGCGTTTAAAGTGAACGTCCTATTGCGAGGATCCAAAGCCATTCCTAGCCCCCTGAAACATTGTTAAGTTAACCGTTATCCGGAATATTGGGTTAAACGTGTCGAATTTCAACAAAAATACGACATTACCGCCAATTGCGCCGCCACGCGTCTGGTTACTCTTTGTAGGCTTCAAACCCGATCATCAATTTAAGTTCGTCGCCAATCCATCCGTTTTTGACGGCGTAGGCCATGCCAAAGTCGCTTCGTTTCAACACCGCCGTGGCGTCAACGCCAACGGTCCAGCGCTTATAAATGGGGTGCTCGGCGGCTTTGTTCCAGCGAACGTCCAGCGTTACCGGGCGGGTTTCTCCCAAAAGGGTCAGCTCGCCATGTATTTTTCCCGTCTTGTCGCCGGTTTTCTCGGTAGTTTTTCCGACAAACACCATCTCCGGAAATTCACCGGCGTTCAGAAAGTCCGCGCTGCGGAGATGGGCGTCGCGTTTTTTGTGACCGGTAAAGACGCTTTTGGTTTTGATGACGACCTTCAGATCCGACAACTCGCCACTGTCTTCATCAAAGGAAAAGGAGCCGGAGCCTTTGGTGAAAAGACCAATCATATCGAAATAACCCACATGATGGACCTTGAAGGCGATGGTCAAATGGGTGGGGTCAATTGTGTATTTAACGGATTCAGCGCGGGCGCTGGCAGCGGTCAATCCGGTGGCCGCCATGGCCGCAGCGATCAGCAGAGTGGAAAAAAATGAGGTGTAAACTCGCATTGTCGGTACTCCTTACGCGTGATGATTCACGAAGTATAACGATTGTAGCGCCGGGTGGGGTAACGAATGCGGGATCGCCCCTGCTCACCGGTTGGGTAATATTTATCGATTGCGCAATAACGGCGCCGCTTTTTGGCCGAGCGCCGATGCGGCGCCCATAAGCCCCGCCGCGCCGGTGGCAATGGCGCAAACCAGGGTCGCCGTAATGGCGACGCCGGGCATGAATAGCCATTCCGACGCTAATAAATGGGTTACGACGCCCCACGACGCCAGCGCGCCAAACCCGGCGGCGATAATGCCGGTCAGGATACCCAACAATGCGAACTCCATCGCCAGAAGGCCTAGAATTTCGCGGCGACCGGCGCCCAGGACTTTCAGGATCACGGCGTCATAAACGCGTCTTTGCTGACTGGC
>JAESSL010000351.1 GCA_016764135.1 Alphaproteobacteria bacterium | reverse complement strand
GACCCGTGACGTGGTCGATGGCTGGGTGAAGGGCGTTGGCTGGGAAATTTTACTGAACCGGCGCGGGACGACATGGCGCAAGCTGCCAGAGTCCGATAAGGTTGATCTGGACGCTGCATCCGCAGCGGCGCTGATGACCGCGAATCCCACATTGATAAAACGACCGGTTTTTGAAGTCGCCGACGCGATAGAGGTCGGGTTCAAGGCCGATGTGCAAGCGGCGCTTCTGGCGTCGAAAACATAAAGGTGGAACGATGAACCGTGTGAATTTTTACGCTGGCGCCGACATTGATCGCATTGGCGATAAACGTCGCGACCCGGACTGGCTGCAAGGGCGTATTTCCGCAAATGTGGCGCGGGTCCTGCCGGTCTGGCGCGGTAAAAGTCTGTTTGCGCGGGAGCCGGACGCTGATGGCGTTTACCAGATCGCCTGGTTGTCGCCGGAACAGGTTGAGCCCCTGATTGCCGAATCTTCGACCGGGGCGCCCGGCACTGTCGCCGATGCGCTGCATCTGTTGGGCGAGCGCGAAGACGGCGTCTATTTCACCATCGATTTATCACACCATGACGACCCGTTGAGCGCGGTGCCCGGCCTGGACGCCGCCTTTACCGGGTTGCGGGATCTTGGCGCCGCCGTGGATCATACGGACGGGGCCATGTTGTCTTACGCCAAGGGCATGGCCCACTGGCACAAGCGCCATCCGTTTTGTTCCGATTGCGGCGCGCCGACCGAAGTGCGGAGCAGCGGTCATACGCGGGTTTGCACCAACGCCGATTGCGGGGTGACGCATTTTCCGCGGACTGATTCCGCCGTTATCATGCTGGTGCATCAGGGCGACCGGTGCATTCTGGCCCACAACAAGCGCAACCCGAAGCCGTCTTATTCCACATTGGCGGGCTTTGTAGAGCCCGGCGAAAGTCTGGAAGAAGCCGTTGCGCGGGAAGTGTTGGAAGAAGTCGGCGTGCGCGTCGGGCGGGTGGCGTATCACTCGTCCCAACCTTGGCCGTTTCCGGGAAATTTGATGCTGGGCTTCCATGCAGAGGCGCTGTCTGAAGAGATCACTGTGGATGAAACCGAATTGGTCGAGGCGCGCTGGTTCAGCCGGGACGACGTACGCGATGCGGAAAAACTGGGATTGCAATTGTCCCGACCGATTTCAATTTCACGCCGCTTGATCGAGGACTGGGTGAACGGCGTCGTGTAACTCTGTGGGGCATAGGTTGCGCCGGGCGGGGCTAACGCGGAGTCGCTGAAATTTGGTAGACTCTATCTGCGCGCTGACGCATGGTGCCGCCGCAATGTTGAAATGTTTCCGATAGGCCATTTAAGAGCCCAATGAAGAACCATAAACTCCTGACGGGCGTCGCGCTCGCCGCCTGTATCGCACTCAGTCCGCCGGCTTTGGCGGATGACGCGGCCAATGGCGTGAACGATCCGTTTGAGCCTTTAAATCGCGGTATTTTTGCGGTGAACCGGACGCTTGACGAGATGTTCTTCAAGCCGCTGGCGCGTCTTTATATTGCAGTGGTTCCCGAAAAAGGCCGAAGGGCTGTGGGCAATATCGTCTCGAATCTCGGGGCGCCCGTGGTGTTGGTCAATGACTTGCTGCAAGGCGATATGGATCGCGCTGGCGTCACGCTGTCGCGCTTTATGGTGAACACGACAATAGGCTTTGGTGGTATGATGGATGTCGCCGCCGATCTGGGCGCGCCGCGCCATTCCGAAGATTTTGGCCAGACGATTGGTTCCTATGGGGTGTCGTCGGGGCCGTTTCTGATGCTGCCGTTGTTTGGGCCGTCCAATTTTCGCGATGGGCTGGGGACCGTGATCGACGGTTTTCTGGATCCCCTTGGCGCAGCGATTAATTCTGGCGAGGCCGTAACGCGCTTTGCGGTCGAAGGGTTGGACAAACGCGCAACGTTTCTGGACCCGAGTGAGGCGATTGAAAAGACCTCGCTGGATTATTACGCATCGATCCGCAGCGTCTATATGCAGAACCGGGAATATGAAATTCGCAATGGCGAGCCCGCGCCGCTGGTGGATATCTACGGGTTTGAAGAAAACGACCCGGTCGCACCGCCCGCCCCAAAAGCAAAAAACTAAAACCTGAAATTAGGGGAGTGGCCCACGACTAACGGGGCGCTCAGCCTTCCCTGGGCTCGGAATATTCGGTGATCCGGGATTTTATGGTTTTCAGGAGAACCTCAAATCCTTCGCGCCGCATCACCGATGTGTAATCCGCCCGCAGGCGCGCCAGTTCGCTGAACCGCGCATCCAGGAATATGTCGATAATGCGCCAGACGCCGGCGGATTGACGGGTTAGATAATTCAGCGCCACCGGTTCGCCGTTTGATTTAATCAGGCGCGTTTTCACCAAAATTGTATTGCGAATGGATTTTTCCGCCGAGACGACCTCAAAGGTTTCACCGGAATATCCGTTGAACCGGGCGGCGAAGGTCGCGATGCTTAAATGGCCAAAGGCGTCGATCAATTGATCTCGTTGGCTCTGATCCAGGGCTTTCCAGTACGCGCCGACGGCGATCCGGCCCATCAGTTTAAAATCGAACAATTCGCTTAACAAAGGGTTCAACCGATTGAAGCGTCCTTCATAGCCAAGAGAGTCGGCGTTTTGCATGACGTCCAGCAAGGCGGCGTTGAGCGCGCCAACCCGGTCCCGGGGGGAGAGAGCCTCCGCATCCGCCGGGGCGGGCGTTAACGTCAGAAAAACCAGACAACAGAGACCAAGGTATAAATTCTGCGCTGCGCTTTTCATGAAATTTTATTCCGTTCTGGTGACTGCGCCGAACACAGCTTATATCACATCAATGGCGGGAAAGGGCGGCGGATTTGAATATTCCAGACGACATCGACGCGCAGGATAATCGGGGTTTTGGCGGTTTTTTGGCCGCGTGGACCGCGTTAATTCAAAAATTTGCGCTCTTGGTCCTTTTGCTCGCCGCCGGGCTTGGCGCGCTGGCGATTGATTATACCGTGCGTAATCTGGCGATGAACACCAGCACCAGCGATATGATCGACGCACGGACGTCGTTTCGTCAAAATAGCGACGCCTTCGAACGTGCGTTTCCACAATTCTCCAGCCTGCTGGTTATCGTTCTGGATGGCCCCAACCCGGAGGCGACCCAAAATGCCGCCGCCGCTCTCGCTCGGACTCTGGCGGCG
>JAESSL010000350.1 GCA_016764135.1 Alphaproteobacteria bacterium | reverse complement strand
CTGGTTTTCGATGTGGTAGGGCGCAAAGCCGCAGAGGCAGCCGTTCATCACGGGCGATCCGGGGAACGCGCCGGCCTGGAACCTGTAGGATCCGAAGGCGGCGGTCATCGTGCCGTCTTTTTTGACGCCCATTTTAATCGTCATGGAGGCGCCGGAGGTCGGGCCGGACGCTTTGAAGACTTCATCGCGGCTCATGGCGAGCCGGACAGGGTGGCCGGATTTTTTGGACAATATCATCGCGACGGGCTCAAGATACACGACCGTCTTGCCGCCAAATCCGCCGCCGATTTCGGCCGGGATGGCTTTCAGATCGGCAAGCTTCATGCCGACGATCTTGGCGGTCAATCCGCGGACGACAAAGTGGCCCTGGCTGGAGCTCCAGACTTCGCCCTGTCCATCCGTCCCGTAGCGCGCCAGACAGGCGTGGGGTTCGATATAGCCCTGGTGAACAGCGGCCGTTTTGAACTCTTTCTCGACGATGACGTCGGCGTCCGCAAAACCAGCTTCCACATCGCCGATTTCAAAGGTCAGCACTTTGGCTATGTTCGACGGTTTCGTCGGCGCTGGCTCAACGCCCCGTGTAATCATGTCTTCAAACAGCAACGGCGCATCGTCGGCCATGGCTTCGTCCACATCGACGACGGCGGGCAGAACATCATACTCGACTTCGATCAACGCGCAGGCTTCTGCGGCGGTGGCCGCGTCCTTGGCGGCGACGGCGGCGACGGCGTGGCCTTCATACAAGACTTTTTCGCGCGCCATGATGTTCCGTGTGACGTGCCAGAAATTGACTGCAACGCGTTCCGGACCGATATAGGCGAAATCCTGACTCGGGAAGTCGTCGGCGGTCATGACCGCCTGGACGCCGGGCAGCGCTTCGGCCTTGGACGTATCAATCGACTTGATGCGCGCATGGGCGTAGGGGCTGCGCAATACCTTGCCGAACAATGTTCCCGGCAAGGTGTAGTCCGCGCCGTATTTGGCGGTGCCGGTGACTTTGGGGATGCCGTCCGGCCGGATGGGACTGGTGCCAACCCATTTATATGGATTCTTTACTTCATTCATTGAGAGAGTTCCTTATCCATGACAATTCTTCCGGCAAGCGATCCTGAAAAGGGCTACGCACGGCAGAGATAGAGTATGATTGCAATTTAGACGTGAGCGTAGTTTACCGTTCCGGGAAATGACCGCGCAAGCCGAATAACCGAGATTCTTCAAACCTTGGCGTTTGGGTTGTTAATAAAGGCGCCCTTGCGCTTAGGCGGCGATAACCGGGTCGCCTTTGATCAGGGCGCGGTGCATGACTCGGGGTTGGGTGAAATCAATGGGCGTGCGCGCGTGCATGGTGCATCGGTTGTCCCATAGCAGCAGATCCCCGGCGGTCCAGTTGTCGTGGGTCCACGTCAAATCGTCCTGCGTCGCGTGGTCCCAAAGCTCGCCGAGCAAGGCTTCGCTTTCGTCATCGTCGAGTTCCACAATGAAGCTTGAAGGCCATTCATAATGCCGACCAAGATACAGCGCGCGCCGCCCTGTCAGCGGGTTTACGCGCACGATGGGATGGCTGGGCCCGGTAATGTCGTCGCGCGAGGTTGGCGCTGTCATGGTCGGGCGCAATCGCCCGGTGGTGTTCCGGTGATCGTCGTGGCGAATATGTTTGCCGTCGATAGCGGCTTTGAGGTCCGCTGGCAGGCGTTCATAGGCGAGATATTGGTTGCTGAAGGACGTTTCGCCACCGCCGTTGACGGGCACGATATGGGCGTGAAGCAAGCCGCCCGTCGGTGGAACCTCGACATAGGAATTGTCGGAATGCCATTTCAGGGGCTGGTTTCCAAAGGCGGCTTTGCGGCTTTCCAGTTTTCCGTCATCGCCAAGATTGGTGATGATGCTGACGCCCGGCCTCGTGGCGACGTTGTTGGTTTCGCCGGCCTTGAAGCCCGCCTTGACGAAATAGCCGCGGGAGCCCGCTTCTTGTTGGCCTCCAAACAATCCCGCTGTTTCCAGTAATTGATCGTCATCGAGGGATAGTCCCCGAAACAGCAACACCAGATGGTCCGCCCAGGCCGCCATGACGGCCTCGCAAATGTCAGCGGAGACGGGCTTTGCGAAATCAATCCCGAGGATTTCGGCGCCCAGCGCCTTGCCGCTTGGTTCGATCGATAGTGCCTCAAGTGTATTGGCGGTCATGATGACGAAACCTCCCATTGATGGCGCGACGCATTTGCGGGCCTGTGATTTTAGTAGGGGAATTTAGTAAGGCGGATCTAGTAAAATGTATCCGCAGGATAATGTCATCCCGAAAGGACCAATCCGTCCAAGCATGCTGCGCTGTCGGTAATGGCGGTTGCGTCTGGTAATTTATGCGGGTCGGGACTATGTTCCGGCCTGATCCGAGACGCGCCTCTGCTCGCAAAAAAAAACCAGAAAACGCTTGGAAATACATTCTCTATGACGACAGATTTAAGCCATATCCGGAATTTTTCGATTATCGCCCATATCGACCATGGGAAATCGACCCTGGCGGACCGTTTGATTGAATTTTCGGGCGCTTTGGAAAAACGCGAAATGAAGGCGCAGCTTCTTGATTCGATGGATATCGAACGGGAGCGCGGCATTACGATCAAGGCGCAAACGGTACGCTTGAAATATACGGCTGCGAATGGCGAGGACTACATCCTCAACCTGATCGACACGCCCGGCCATGTGGATTTTTCCTATGAAGTCAGCCGGTCGCTTGCGGCGTGCGAGGGGTCGATTCTGCTGGTGGACGCCAGTCAGGGCGTGGAGGCGCAGACGCTCGCGAATGTTTATCTGGCGCTCGACAGCGACCATGAAATCGTGACGGTGCTGAACAAGGTGGATTTGCCCTCCGCCGAGCCCGATCGCATTCGCCAACAGATAGAAGACGTGATTGGGCTGGACGCCTCCGACGCGTTGGAAATTTCGGCCAAGACCGGCCTTGGCATCCCTGAGGTGCTCGAAGCTCTGACACTACGCCTGCCGCCGCCCGAAGGCGACGTTGACGCTCCGTTGCGCGCGTTGCTGGTGGATAGTTGGTATGACCCTTATCTTGGCGTCGTCATTCTGTTGCGAGTGAAGGACGGCGTTTTGCGCAAGGGACAAAAAGTTCGCATGCTGTCCTCAGGCGCGGATCATGACGTGGACCGGGTTGGCGTGTTTACGCCCAAAGGCGTTATGGTCGATAGCCTCGGGCCCGGCGAAATCGGTTTTATCACCGCGGCGATTAAATCCGTTGCAGATTGTAAAATTGGCGACACGCTGACTGATGCGCGGCGTCCCGCGACCGAGAGGCTGGCCGGGTTTAAGCCATCCGTGCCGGTTGTGTTCTGTGGGTTGTTTCCGGTTGATTCGACCGATTATGAAGTCTTGCGCGACAGTCTCGCCAAATTGGCGTTGAATGATTCCAGCTTTGAATACGAGGCCGAATCATCTGCGGCGCTTGGCTTCGGGTTTCGCTGTGGGTGTCTGGGGCTGTTGCATCTGGAAATCGTTCAGGAGCGCCTGGAGCGCGAATTCGACCTTGAACTGATTACGACGGCGCCCTCCGTCGTTTACAAGATTGAGATGAATGACGGGAGTCAAATTTCGCTTCACAATCCGGCGGATTTCCCCGATATCGTCAAAATAAAATCCATCTCCGAACCTTGGATTCGCGCCACCATCATGGCGCCCGATGAATATCTGGGCGGCATACTGGCTCTGTGCACGGAGCGGCGTGGCGAGCAGCTTGATTTAACCTATGTCGGCGATCGCGCGATGGTCGTCTATAAGCTCCCGTTGAACGAAGTCGTGTTTGATTTTTATGACCGGTTGAAGTCGATCAGTCGCGGCTATGCGAGTTTCGACTATGAAATGGTTGATTATGAGGACGGCGATCTGGTCAAGGTCGGCATTCTGGTCAACGCGGAACCCGTGGACGCCCTGTCGATTATCGTACATCGCAGTCAGTCCGAACGGCGCGGGCGCCATCTCTGCGAGCGGCTTAAAAATCTTATTCCACG
>JAESSL010000349.1 GCA_016764135.1 Alphaproteobacteria bacterium | reverse complement strand
GCGCAGTCATGATCGTGGGCGGTAATATCGACCATTTGACCCGCGTCATGACGACGACTATCGCGCTGGAAGCGAGCAAAGGCGACCTTGTCGTTGCGCTTGGTCTGGGCGTTGTGCTGGTCCTGTTGTCGCTGGCGGTGAATATTCTGGTGTCGGGTCTGCGCGCGGTTGGCGAAGAGCGGGCGACGTCATGACGGGCACAATCTCCTTTTTGCCATTGAGACTACGGGGTGTCGGGTTATCCCGGGGCGGTAAAAAGGTGTTGAAGGATATTACTGTATCCTTTGATCATGCATCGCCGAAAACAGTCATTATCGGGCCGAACGGCGCGGGCAAAAGCTTGTTACTGCAAATTTGTCATGGCGTCGTCAGGGCTGAAAGCGGCGTCGTCGAGTGGTCGAACGATCCGGACAGTGCGGCGCTTTCGCAAACCCAGTCGATGGTGTTTCAGCGGCCTGTTCTGTTTCGCCGCTCCGTGACCGACAATGTATTGCTCGCCCTGAAAATTCGGGGATTCCCCAAACAGGAACGGTGCGATCGAGCGGCCGAAGCGCTACATCGGACAGGGTTGTCGCGTCTGGCCGACACTCCGGCGCGCGTGCTTTCCTTTGGGGAGCAACAACGCCTGGCGCTTGCGCGGGCGCTGGTGGTTGAGCCTCGGGTGCTGTTTCTGGATGAACCGACGGCCAGTCTGGATCCGGCGGCGGCGCATATGGTTGAAACCCTGATTGATGACGCCGCGAATGACGGCGTCAAAATCATCATGACCAGCCATGATTTGAACCAGTCCCGCCGTCTGGCCGACGAAATCATTTTCCTGCACCGGGGTCGGATCAAAGAGCACGCGCCCGCAGCGCGCTTTTTCGACGCGCCGGAAAATGATCTAGCGCAGGCGTTTATCAACGGCGAATTGCTGTGGTGGCGCCGCCGGTCGATATTTGAAGATGACGACGGCCCCGCTTGCGACTAACCTGTGGCCGGGGTTACAGGAACGCCCGGTAAACCGGATTGTCGGTTTCTGGCCAGTAATTATATCCCAGATCATCGAGGAATGCGTTCAGTTGCGCCGTGTCGCTGTCCGGCACTTGAATGCCGCATAGAACGCGCCCGAACGCCGCGCCGTGATTGCGATAGTGGAAAAGACTGATGTTCCAGCGTTCGCCCATTTTATTCAGAAAATTGAGCAGCGCGCCGGGCCGTTCGGGAAATTCAAAACGGTAGACGACTTCGTCTTTCATATTGGGCAATTTTCCACCGACCATATATCGAATATGAAGCTTGGCCATGTCATTATCGGTCAGGTCGATCACGTCATAACCGTTCTCGGTCAAGGCGGTTATGATCGCTCTATTCTCGGCGCCGCCATCGCTGATGCGGAGCCCTAGAAAGATTTGCGCAGTGCGGTCGTCCGCGTATCGATAATTGAACTCAGTCACCGAGCGTTTGCCCAGCACATTGCAGAATTTTCGAAAACTGCCGGGTTTTTCAGGGATCGTTACGGCGAATAGAGATTCCCGACGCTCACCAATCTCCGCGCGTTCGGATATATGCCGAAGGCGGTCGAAGTTGACATTGGCGCCGCTATTGATCGCGATCAGGGTCTTGTCCTCCAACCCATGCTCTGCGGCGTATTTTTTGAGCCCGGCCAGCGCCAGTGCGCCCGAAGGCTCGGTGATGGAGCGCGTGTCGTCGTAGATGTCCTTGATGGCGGCGCAGATTTCATCAACGCTGGTCAGGACCATGTCGTCGACTACTTTTTGCGCGATGCGGAAGGTCTCCTTACCAACTTGTCGTACGGCGACGCCATCGGCGAAGATGCCAACTTGATCCAGTATGATGCGGCGTTTCTCTTTCAGCGAATGGTAAAGCGTGGCGGCGTCGTAGGGCTCGACTCCGATGATTTTAATCTCCGGCCGAACGGCTTTCACATAAGCCCCGATGCCCGCCAACAATCCGCCGCCGCCGACGGGGATAAAAATGGCGTGAATATCGGCCATATGCTGACGCAGAATTTCCATGCCAATCGTGCCTTGTCCCGCAATCACGTCCGGATCGTCGAAAGGATGTACGAATGTCAAGTCGCGATTGGACTGAATATTCATCGCGCGTTTAAAGGCTTCGTCAAAATCGTCCCCGTGGAGGATAATTTCGGCGCCCCATTCGGCGACTGATTTTACCTTAATGTCCGGCGTCGTCTGCGGCATGACGATGGTTGCCTTAATACCCAATTTTTTCGCCGCCAACGCTACGCCTTGTGCATGGTTTCCGGCCGATGCGGCGATGACGCCTTTCGCCCTTTCAGCGTCCGAGAGCGCAATTAGTTTGTTGTAGGCGCCACGAAGTTTGAACGTGAAAATTGGTTGCAAATCCTCGCGCTTGATAATGACGCGGTTCCCAATGCGTTCGGACAGGGCGGGCGCGTCTTCAAGCGGTGTTTCCTTGGCGACGTCATAGACGCGCGCGTTCAGGATTTTATTGAGGTACTTTTCGGTCACTTTAGTGGTCGTCCCATATTGGCGCGCCGGTGGACCGGCATCGCGTTTCCTTAAGTCTGGTCGTTATATGCCATTGGCGCTTATGATGCGCGAAAACACCATAGACGCCGAGGGAGTACAACATGACTGCATACCTGATCGTTCGCGCCGAAGTGCCACAAGCGGACCGCGACAAATTCGACCATTGGTATGAAACCGAACATTTGCCCGATGCGCTGCGTGATTTCAAGGCGTTGAGTGCGAAACGGGGCTGGAGCACCATCGACCCGCTGGTGCATCTCGCTTTTTATGAATTCCCGGATCTGGCGACAGCGAACCAAATTCTTGAATCCTATGAGATCAAGGCCATGGTGAAGGAATTCGATCGAGTCTGGCAGGACCGGGTTTCTCGCACCCGGGACGTTATGGAAGTCGCCCAGTCAATATAGCGAACGTTCTCAATTGAGGGCGCCGGTTTTCCATTGCACTATTTCTCAGAGATTTGTGATGTAGAGTTGTTTTGGAAAACTGTCTTGAACAGATAAATTGATGGACCAATTAGTGGCGGCCGATCAAAGGCTTCGTCACGCGGGTTCGGCAATTGGAAACGCCCTTCATGGGCTATTCAAATTACATGAGACGCTGCCTCGAATAGGGCGTCCAGCGCCCTCTTAAGTGCTGCATTGGCACTAATCATACCCATCTCCCACTTACGCTCAGAGTGACATTCGTCACATCGCTGCAAACCAACCTCATAACATAATGACTACAGACTCAGGTCCTTCCAATGTCGTGGACATTGTATGGGCCGGGCCTGCTAAAGAGCGTTAAGCTCAAATTTTAGTGAAATAAATTATGGGTAATTGGGAAAGTTGAATGATGAATATTAGATCTGTTTTGAGCGGATTGTACCTGGGGTTTGCTGCATTGCTATTATTCGGCGCCGGTAACAGCGCGTTTGCCATCACGGTTCTCAACCATTCCTTTGAGGACGATCCAGAAAATAACGGTATATTTTTCTTCGGAAACCCGACCGGCTGGTCACTGATTGATGATGGTTCAATCATCAGTCCCGGCAGCTTTACAAATGTTCAGGGTACGATATCGCTCCCGGGGCAACCCTTTTTCGGTGGCGTGGCGCCTGACGGAGACAATGTCGCCTTGTTATTCATATCAGGCTCGAGCCAAGTAGGGACCAGCGAGATTGGCTTGGCCCAGGTACTGACAACCAATTTGGCCGCCAATACTCAATATACCTTGTCGGTGGAGGTTGGAAATATTGGCATCGGCTCCGGCACCTTCGATTTAAGCGGATTTCCAGGGTACCGCATTGAGCTTCTGGCGGGCGGAAACGTGCTGGTTGACGATGTAGAATTAACGGGTTCACCCATTGTTGACGATAAATTCCAGACTCGTAATTTGACCTTTAGTACGGGCGCCAACCCGTTGTTTCTGGATCAAGCATTGGAAATTCGCCTTTTCAACCTCAATATAAATGACAATAGCAATGGAACAGCCTTGGAAGTGAATTTCGACAATATTCGTCTGGACGCCGTGGCGACGGTTCCGGGCCCCGCCTCTTTGCCGCTTATGTCCAGCGGGCTCGGATTTCTGGGTTACTTGCGGTGGCGGCGAAAACGGAAGGGTGGGCTTACCTTGATACGTTAAAGTCGCCTTTACTCAGTTATAGATATAAAGGACAGGAATGTGGCCGGCGATTGACAGGCGAGCGCGGTAGCAAAACGTTCACGAGCTCGTTCTCTGCTACGATGATTTTTCGTTGGACGGAAACATATAACGGTTGGAATCTGCGTCCATCTCGGTTTTGAAGGCGTGTTTCTCCCTCAGCGCTTCGACTCCCTGTACGGCGGGTCGAGCGTTGATTTCGTCGATCAGTCGTTTGAGATGGGGCAATGTGGACCAGGCGTCGTCGTCCAGCACCATTGGCAGGAGTCGCGCCCACCCCCATGCGGCCATGTCTACGATGGTGTAGTCATCGCCCAGAATGTAGGGGCTGTCTGCGAGTTTGTCGTTGAGGATGGCATAGTGACGGTTCGCTTCAAAGCGATACCGGTTGACGGCGTATGGCATGTTTTGAGGCGCATAACGCTGGAAATGCACCGATTGACCGGAATAAGGGCCGATTCCGGAGGCGATGAACATCAGCCAGGACAAGAGTTGTCCTCGATTGGCGGGGTCGTCGCCGGGCAGGAATTTCCCGGTCTTTTCCGCCAGATATAAAAGTATCGCGTTGCTGTCGAAGATCGTCGCGTCGCCATCGACAAGAGTCGGCGCTTTGGCGTTCGGGTTTATCGCGAGATACTCCGGCGTGAACTGCTCACCCTTGCGGGTGTCTACGGGAATCGGTTCATAGGTTAGTTCGGCCTCTTCAAGAAACAACGCGACCTTGGCCGGATTGGGGCCGTTATTGTAATAAAATTTCAACATTTTATTTTCTCCGATGACCGTTGGTGACCAGCGTAGTCGCACCGCGCGGGGTGACGCCAGCGAATTTCATTGTGCTGGTAATTGGGGGGTCGGTTTCTATACTTCGCCGCTATTAATTTTGGGAAGGCGGCAATCATGGCGAATGAACGGGTAGCGATAATTACCGGCGGTGCAGGCGGCATTGGGCAAGCGATGGCGCGACGGATGATCGTCGATGGTCACCGACTGGCCCTGATGGACATCGACGGCGACGCCGCCGCCCGCGTCGCAGAGGCGATCAACAAGGAAGCCGGCACGAATGGCGTGCTGGCGGTTGGCGGCGATGTCGCCAAACCAGCAGATTGCGAGGCGGCGGTGGCCAAGGTTTCCGATGTGTTTGGGCAGGTTGACGTTATCGTCAACAACGCGGGTTTTGGCGCCAGTCGAATTCGCCCGGATGGCGAGAAAAACCTGCTGACGATTGAAGAACTGACGCCGGAAGTCTGGGGCCAGTTTTTCTCGGTCAATATCGACGGTCCTTTGCAAATGATGCGCGCCGCCTTGCCCGGCATGCGCGAGCGCGGCTGGGGCCGCGTCATCAACGTTACGACCAGCTTCTTCACCATGTTGCGCAATATGCCCTATGGCGCCAGCAAGGCCGCGCTCGAAGCCGCTTCCGCCGCCTGGGCGAAGGAACTGGACGGCACCGGAATCACGGTCAATGTGGTCGTGCCGGGCGGGCCGACGGATACGCCCTTTATTGCGCCCGAAGCGGAGATGGATCCGACCAAGATGCTGCGGCCCGGCGTAATGGGACCGCCCGTCGCGTGGTTATGTTCGCGCGACGCCGACGCGGTGACCGGACAGCGGTTTATTGGTGGAAAATGGGATCCGGAATTGCCCGACGCGGAAGCCGCCGCCATTGCAGGGTCGCCTGCCGGATGGCCGGAACTCGCGGCCGCGACGGTCATTTGGCCGGACGACTGATCGCCCGGCCTGTCGGCATCTGTTATCCGAGCAAAATCGCCTACTCAATCACGACGAGCGTGCGCACTTCGATGCTTTCACGAGGCGGCGCGTCTTGAGAATTTTGGAGGGCGAACGCGCCATGGGGCGTGAATTTGGCGCGGCCATCATCGATGCTGTCCCAGCCCTTGATGAGAAAGACTTCGTCGCGCTCCATTTCCGGCGCGTAGTACCAACGCTGGGTGTCCGCATGGGCGACATTGTAAATTTCGCCAACCCGGTCCGGAAATATCTGATCGGTGGCGATCAATTCATCCGCATTGACGCTGGAGGCATCCGCCAGGGCCAAGGGCGACCGCTTTACCGGGCCGCTGATGGGACGCCAGACATTGACCTGGACAATATGAGCGCCTGACTTGAACAGCCGTTCGGCTTCGTCGTCGCCGAGCACATCGCGGGTTCGTTGGGGCCCGCTTTTGGGCGTATAATCCACATGGACCCGGTTTGCGGGACCACGAAGCCCATCTGGGTTGGCGGCGCCGACATCACCGTCAGAGCGTCTTGTAACATCGAAGATATGGACGGCGGTCGCGCCAAATCGTTCGGTCAACAAGGCTTTGATCTCCACCGCGTAGGCGGTGTCGATGGCCTCGTCGTCGTATAAATCAGCGACCGCCGTGGGGCTGCGCAGGAGTTCAAATCCTTCTACATCCATCGACGCTTTAGCGGCCAGCGGGCGAAAATCTTCGATGGATACATTGCGGTTTTCGGTTTCGAAGAAAATCTCTGGCGCGCCGCCGGTGATGGCGGAGCTGTTGAAATAGGGCTTCGTGTCCTGTCGCTTGATAAACGTCAAGACGGCGTCAACGGGTGCGTTCGCGTTTTGCGCGATGGCGGATTGGGTCATTGGGAGTCTCCTGAATTGCACATGCGACGATGGCGCCGCTTTTGTGCGAAAGATGGGGAGGGCGGAACGGGATTTCCAGTCTTTTGTTAAAGTGGTGTGTAGAAGCGGCGCGTGTCGAGGCGCGGCGATTATCTTTGTTTGGCCGCCCCTGACGCCAGCAAGGAATCCGTTGCGTCCTCCGGGAACCCCCAATCGCTCAACGCCTCTCGGGTTTGCTCGCCCGCGTAGGCGCAACCCGATTGAACTGCGCTCGGCGTGCGCTCAAAGCGCGGCGCCGGGCCTGGCTGCGTCACCCCGTCAACATCGATGAATGTTCCCCGGTGGACGTTTTGCGGGTGCTCGACAGCCTCGCTCATGCTCAGGACCGGAGCGAAGCACACGTCTTTTTG
>JAESSL010000348.1 GCA_016764135.1 Alphaproteobacteria bacterium | reverse complement strand
GAGGAGAAGTCGCGCTTCCCTTCGTGGGGATTCAATTTGGGCGCGTTTGAGAACGCCGGAGCCGTCATCGAGACACGATTTTATGGTCGTACTTTTTACTGGTGTTTCGCCGGCCATGACGGGCGCCGTTAACTGATCGCGGATAAACGAGCCGCCTGATCTTCGGCAATCAAGGGGTCGATTACTTCATCCAGCGCTTCACCGTTCAGAATCTTGTCAATTTTGTGGAGCGTCAGATTAATCCGATGGTCGGTTACGCGACCTTGCGGAAAATTATAAGTCCGGATCCGTTCGGAGCGATCACCGCTGCCGACCTGACTTTTACGATCGGCCGCCCGCTCTGCGTCCAACAACGACCTTTCATGATCGTACAATCGCGCCATGAGAACCTTCATCGCCTTGGCTTTGTTTTTGTGTTGAGACTTTTCATCCTGCTGCGACACAACGATGCCCGTGGGCAGATGGGTAATACGCACCGCGCTATCGGTCGTATTGACCGATTGACCACCAGGGCCGCTGGCGCGAAAAATATCAATCCGTAAATCCTTGGTCTCGATGTTGACGTCGACTTCCTCAGCTTCGGGCAACACCGCCACGGTCGCGGCTGAAGTATGAATACGGCCGCTCGATTCTGTTTCGGGCACTCTCTGAACGCGATGCACGCCGGATTCAAATTTCAAACGCGCGAAAACACCTCGACCGGATATCAACGCTGAAGCGTCTTTAAAGCCGCCCACACCGGTGTCGCTCACGGATAGAGGTTCAAAACGCCACCCCTGTATATCCGCATAACGGTGATACATCCGAAACAAATCCGCCGCGAACAACGACGCTTCTTCGCCGCCGGTTCCAGCGCGCACTTCCAGAATCGCGTTCTTTTCATCGGCGGCGTCTTTTGGCAGCAACAAAATCTGCAGCGCGCGCTCAACGCCGGGCAAGCGCGCCTTCAGGTCGAGTAACTCCTCCTGCGCCAGCGATTTCATCTCCGCGTCGCTGTCGCCGTCATGAAGCATGGCGTCCATGTCTTCGATTTCCGTTTGGACGACGCTCAATTCCTTGATTTTTTCAACAATGGGCGAGAGTTCGGCATATTCCTTGGACAGGTTGGCGAAATCACCCGGGTTCATATCCGGGGACGCCATCAGCGCCGACAATTCATCATGGCGACGAATCAGATTGTCGAGTTTTTCCGCTATATTCATCCCACTACCCTTCACGACCCGACGAATTTGCGCCAAACATTCGGCGCACCCAGTCCATCATGGTTTTTGTATTGTGTTCGTCAACCGGCGTTTGTTCGTTGGCGCTGCGCATAGCGCGACTTGGCGCATCCAGCAACCGGTTTATCAATAACCGCGTCGCTTCATCAGCGTCCGCTTTGGGGTTTTCGCGAAGAACTGTCTGCCGCATCGCCTCGAATTGAGATCGCAATTCGACAATCGCTGGCGTCGCCGCACGGCCCTGCTCATTTCGAGACCAACGCCGCACTGCGTCATCCACGATCTTCCAGGCGTCGTCTGCAGCTGCGCCCCTGTCCTGTCGGCCTTGCATCGCGACCGTTTCCAAATCATCCAGCGCATAGAGAAATGCGCCGTCCAGATCCTGCGTCGCCGGATCGATATCTGGCGGTGCGCCCACGTCAATCAACAAAACCGGTTGGCGCCGACGCGCCTTCAACGCATCGGCCATCATAGTGGCAGTCAGAAGATAGCCCCCGGTTCCGGCCTCTGAGATAACCACATCCGCTTTCGCCAGAGCCGCTGCCAGTTGATCGAAGGGGATAAATGTTCGGCCCTGTCGTCGCGCGGTCGCTTCTGTCCGCCGCGAAGGCCCCGAGAGCAACATTTGTCCCGCGCCCGCATCATGCAAATAATCGGCGACAATACCCGCCATGTCGCCAAGGCCGAGCACCAACACTGTAATACGGGACATATCGCCATGGACGTCGCGCGCCAGCTGCGCTGCGGCGGCGGCGATTGAAACAGGCCGCCGACCAATAACCGTATCCGTGCGCACTTGTTTGGCGACATTATACGCTGTCTGTAAAACGCCCTCGAGTTCCGACCCCACCATATTGTGAGTTCGGGACAGCTCATGGCTCTCCTTGACCTGACCCAGCACCTGCGGTTCGCCGATGACATGGCTGTCCAGAGACGAGGCGACCGCAAAGATCTGCCGGATCGCCGCGGCGCCAGTCATGAAATAGAAAGGATCGTCGCCTTGCGCCGCCAGCGCGTGAGCGTCAGCCTGGACGCGATCAGACAGCAGCGCGCGCACGGCAATAATGGCGGCGTCCACATCCTCAGCGGCGCCGTGCAGTTCAACGCGATCACAGGTCGACAGAATGACTGCTTGTGATATTCCCGCTTGCCGCAATCGATCCAGCATCAGGGGCGTGGACGCCTCATCGACAAAGATCTGATCTCTCAGCGCAGCCGGGCTGGATCGGTGGTTCGCGCCAACCACGAATAAGGAGACCGGGCTTTTCGCCATGGCGGTCATACAACAATCCCTATCCTTGTCCGGCCCAAATTCTGCGGGAATTACAATTGCTTATAGCGTAAAAGCGCTTCGGGTAAGGTTTCAAGCGGCGCGGCTTCCTGCTCCCCTGAATCCATATGCCGGATCGTGGCCTCATTGCGGGCCAATTCATCATCACCCAATAAAATAACGGCGCAGGCGCCAAGCTTATTCGCGCGCTTCATCCGCTTACTGAGATTACCGCTATAGCCTAAATCAATTCTGTACCCGGCGCGACGGAGTGTTTCAGCCAATAAAAACGCCGCGTCGCGAGCTGTCGCGCCAACGGGCACAATCACGATGGGTCGCGGCGCCGCCGGCGCGGCATCGACGAGCATCGATAATCGCTCGATTCCGCCCGCCCAACCAACGCCTGGCGTTTTCGGACCGCCCATCATGTCAATCAATCCGTCATACCGGCCCCCGGCGATGACCGCGCCCTGCGCGCCAAGCGCCGTCGTCGTAAATTCAAACGCCGTGTGGCAGTAGTAATCCAGCCCCCGCACCAACCGCGGATTGAGCTCATAGTCGATGCCCAGGCTTTTCAGGCCTGCTTCCAATTCATTGAAAAATTCGCTGCTCTCG
>JAESSL010000347.1 GCA_016764135.1 Alphaproteobacteria bacterium | reverse complement strand
TTTGCCCGGAACAGGGCCAGTTGATGCGACTTCTTGTGGGGCTAATTGGCGCGTAAAACGCAATTGAAATTGGCGTTTTCACCGGATACAGCACCTTGTCCGTCGCGCTCGCCCTGCCTGCAGACGGAACCTTGATCGCCTGCGACCGCAACGCCGAATGGCCCGCCATCGGCCAACCCTATTGGGAGGCTGCAGGCGTCGCCGATCGTATTGATTTACGAATCGGCAAGGCGGTCGAAACCCTGGACGGATTGATCAAGGATGGCCGCGCCGGGACGTTCGACTTTGCATTTATCGACGGCGACAAGAAGAATTACGGCGTGTACTACGAACAATGCCTGACGCTTGTTCGCACCAACGGACTCATCCTGATCGACAATGTATTGTGGGATGGTCGGTTGATAGATAGCGCCGATGATGACCGCGCGACAAACGCGATTCGCGACCTAAATGAAAAAATTCGTGATGACGAACGGGTATTCCCCAGCATGCTGCCCATCGGCGACGGGCTGACAATTCTCCGTAAGCTCCCGTAACACCGTTATACTGGAAAGACGTCTTTCAGCACGACCCGATCGCCAACCTGAAGTTTCAGACGGCTGACGGTTCCCCCGTTTAACTCCAGCACGCCGCGTATTGGCCCGCCCGACGATATGATCGTCCGGGACATCGGCGTTGTTCGTTCAACAATGTGAGAAATTTTACCGGAATCGCCAATAAAGATCATGTCGAGGGGGATCAGCGTGTTTTTCATCCACATCGAGATTGGCTGCGCGCGGGCGTAAACAAACACCATCCCCGACCCAGCCGCCATTTTACGGCGAAACATAAGCCCCTGCGACTGTTGTTTCGCCGTCGTCGCCAACTCCACCGAAAAACTATGGTTTTTTTCCGCGCTCGATATCGTCAATGTCGAAAGAGGAAAATTTTCAATCGCGAGCGCGCTGTGCGACAACAGAACCGCCAGAACAAACGCCGCCAAAAGGCCGATCCGGCCACAGAAATTTCGTTGTTTCAGCATGTTGCGATAGCCTATAGCGCGCGCGACCGTTCGCACAGTCATTCTTCCGTGACCGCAGTCGCCATTTCCTGAAGCGCCGATTCCTGTTGTTTTCGCCACATCGCGGCATAAGACCCATTTTGCTTTAATAACGCTGCATGACGCCCGCGCTCGACGATGGCGCCGTCTTCAAACACGAGGATTTCATCCGCGTCGATGATCGTGGACAGCCGATGCGCGATCACAAGGGTCGTGCGATTGCTGGAAACCTCCCGCAGGCTTTCCTGGATTTCCTTTTCCGTATGCGTATCCAGCGCAGACGTCGCCTCGTCAAACAGCAGAATTGCCGGGCTTTTCAAGATTGTCCGCGCAATCGCCACGCGTTGTTTCTCGCCGCCAGACAGCTTCAAGCCGCGTTCACCGACATTCGACTTATACCCGTCCGGTAAACTCGAAACGAAATCATGAATCCTGGCCAAACGCGCCGCCGCCTCAACTTCATCCCGTGTAGCGTCGGTGCGCCCATAGAGGATATTGTAATAAATCGAGTCGTTGAACAGCACTGTATCCTGCGGCACAACGCCGATTGCGGCGCGCAGGCTATTCTGCGTCACGGAGGCGATATTTTGACCGTCAATTCGTATCTCGCCCTTATTCACGTCATAGAACCGAAATAACAGACGGCTGATGGTCGACTTTCCGGCCCCGCTGGGCCCCACGATCGCCACGGTTTTACCAGCCGGGACGCAAAAACTTACATCGCGTAGAATTGGGCGGCGTGAATCATAACCAAAATCGACATGGTCGAATTCAAGCGTGCCTCCCTTCAGCACCAGTTCGGGCGCGTCCGGTTCGTCAGAAACTTCAGTTTCGATCTCCAGCACTTTGAACATCGCTTCCATATCCGTCAGGGACTGGCGAATTTGACGATATACGAAGCCCAGGAAATTCAACGGCAAATAAAGCTGGATAAGATAGGTGTTCACCAACACGAAATCACCCATCGTCATGGACCCGTCAACGACGCCCTGCCCCGCCATCCACATCACAATGATGAGCCCGACGGCGATCACCGCGCCCTGGCCGACATTCAGATAGGACAAGCTGACGGTACTTTTGACCGACGCGGCCTCATAGGCCTCCATCGCTACGTCGAAACGCGCGGCTTCATGCGCCTCATTGCCAAAATATTTTACAGTCTCATAGTTCAGCAAGCTGTCGATGGCCTTGGTATTGGCCTCAGCATCGCGGTCATTCATCGCCCGGCGGTATTTCAGGCGCCATTCCGTCACGACCAACGTAAAGCCAATGTAGAACGCGATGGTGACAAAGGTGACCAGAGCGTACCAGAAATTGAACAAATTCCAGAGAATGCCGCAGACCAGCAGGATCTCAAAAATCGTCGGCAGAATACTGAACATCATGAAGGACAGCACAAACTCGATGCCCTTCACCCCACGCTCAATGACTCGCGACAACCCACCGGTCTGACGGTTCATATGGAACCGTAAACTCAATCGATGAAGATGCTTGAACGTCCGTAACGCCGCCATACGGATCGCCCGTTGCGCGACCCCTGCGAACACCGCCTCGCGTAGCTCGGCGAACGCTACCGCCAACACCCGCGCACCGCCATAGGCCAGTAACAGCCCGACCGGCACGGCTGCGGCCAAGGTTGCACCGGCGATTGCGCCCCCAGCTGCGCCACCGGTTACGCCACTGATTACAATGGGGCCACTCAGCGAATCAACGATATCCCTGTAGAACAGGGGAACATAGACATTGGCGAATTTGGATCCCGCAAGAAGCGTGAGCGCAATGACCACGCGCACCCGTAGGGAAAATGCGTTCTCGGGCCACAAATACGGCAGTAGCGTGACCAGAGTTTTAACCTGACGTCCGCCGCGTGCGTTTTTTGTATCGTAATGACTAGCGTTAGACATGCCGTTCCTGAGGCCGTTGGAAAAAGACCGCGCCGTTATTCAAGATTGGCGCGCCCGCCGGAACGTCATAGGAAATAAACGATCAAATATCCACCCAGCAACGCAAGGACGCAAAGCGCCGATCCGCCAATTGGCCATGTTCGCGCCAGGCGACTATTGGGGCCATGCTAGTGAAAAGCGCGGTCAAGCAACGCCGAAAGTCCCATCTGTCCCCAGCGCGCCAGTTCGTCCCGCGCCTCCGCCAGGCACCGCACAAAGCCTTTTATGCGCCTCGGAATAAAGCGGCGATACACCCAGTCCGAATCCAGAACGGTGGAGCGCAACTCGGGCGGATACAGACCAGTTCGCTGTAGCACCGCAAAAGCCAGCGCGGCGAACGCCAGTAATTGCAACATCGAAATTACATGGCCCGTCGTGTAGGGGACGTAATCCACCGGATACGGCAAGATAGCGTATAGAGGGTCTGGGTAGACGCCAATATAGATGCACAGCGCCGCCGCCAGTCCCATAGCCACCAGCATATTCCACGGCGCCTCCTTGACCTTGTACCCCCGGTCATGGGCGAAAAATGCAAAGAACGGTATTTTGATCCCGGAATGATGGAACACGCCCGCAGATGCAAACAAAAGAACCGCCCAGGCGAACCAATACCCTTCTTCCGACGCGGCGGTCAAAATCATGGATTTGGTCACAAAGCCGCTGAAAAGCGGAAAACCGGAAATTGATGCGGCGCCGATAATGCACAGGCCTGTCGTCCAGGGCATGGATTTGTATAGACCGCCCAGTTCCGATCCCTTCACGGTCCCGGTTCTGAACAGCACCGCGCCCATCGACATAAACAACAGCGCTTTATACAAAATATGCGCAAAAGCGTGCGCCGCCGCCCCGTTTATCGCCAGTTCAGTGCCAATGCCGATGCCAACAACCATAAACCCGAGCTGGTTGTTCAGGCTGTAGGTCAACACCCGTCTCAAGTCGTTTTCGATCACCGCAAAGAAAATTGGAAAGGCGGTCATCACCACGCCAATCCAGACCAGAATCTCGGTCCCAGCATATCCACGCGCCAAAGCGTATATCGCCAGTTTGGTCGTAAACGCGCTCAAAAATACGGTGCCGGTCACGGTCGCTTCAGGATAGGAATCCTGCAACCAGTTATGCAGCAGCGGGAATGCGGCCTTGGTCCCGAAACTGATCAGGATGAGGATGCCGCCAAGACTATCCAGACCAATATGTCCAAATGTGTTCGATCCAGTTTCGTGAATCAGAATCAGCGCGCCCGTCAGGAGCAGAACGCCTGAACCGACCTGAACCAACAGGTAGCGCATTCCGACGCGAAGCGCCTTATCCGTGCGCACCGCCCAGATCAGAAACACCGAAGTGATCGCCGTCAATTCCCAGTAGACAAAGAGTGAAATGAGATCGCCCGCGAACACCGCGCCGATCGCGGCGCCAGCATAAGCAAGCCCTGCTACCTGCTGAACCGAGTCCCGGATATGCATCGCGAAGATGAGCGACAAAGCAGAGGCGATGAAGAATATATAGCCAAAAATAAGACTAAGTTTATCAACCCGTAGCAGCGTGAGCGTCTGCCCAAACAGATCGATCTGCGCGTATAATCCATGCTCAAGTTGCGTTAGTTGCCAAAAGCCCAGGATTGGCAGGGCCAGCATGAAGACTTGCCGCGCGCGGCCGGGGATCGCCAGACTGAAAAAGGCGCCGACAATGAGGATCAGCCCAGGAGGCAGCGCCTCAATCATAATAATCTTCCTTACGCATCACCAGACGGCGCAGCTCCTTGGCCGACAGCACCAGCCCGATGCTGAACACAAATCCAAAAATTGCGTAAAACCCGAACCAGTCTTCGACAGCGTAATGAGAATGTTTTTCGTAGAAGGCGTCTGCGAAGAAGAGAGCGGCGCAGAGGACATACAAGGCCCAGCATATTTTTTTTGCGCTATCGGGACGGTCCAGCCACCGGGTGGGCGTATCGCCGCTTTTGTCGGATTGACTCATGTTGATCAGCCCCCCCCTATCGGCAAGAGAAATTGGTAGATCTGTTCAGCGAAGAAAAACAGAACGATGCAGCCCGTCGCCGTCAGACAGAGCGGAACAAGGCAAAAGAGCGGCGCTTCCTTGATCTGTACGGCGCTTGCGCCATCCGCGTTTGGGCTAAAAAACCCACGCGCAACGATGGGTAGTAAATACGCAATGTTCAACAGCGACGAAATCATCAGGACGGCGACAAAAATGATCTGCCCGGAATCCAGCGCGCCCATCGCGATCAGATACTTACTCCACGAGCCCCCCATCGGCGGCAGCCCGATCACGCTCAGACTACCGATGAAAAAGGCGAACAGGGTCACTGGCATGATCCGGCCAATCCCGCGCATATCGCTGATTTTGGTTTTTCCGCTGGCGGCGTAAATGGCGCCCGCGCAGAAGAACAACGTAATTTTACCCATCGCGTGCATCGCGATATGCATCGCCCCGCCAATGGCGCCCAACGGCGTAAACAGGGCGGCCGCCAGCGTAATGTAGGACAGTTGGCTAATCGTAGAATACGCGAGCCGCGCCTTGAGATTGTCTTTTGTCATCGCAACCAACGACGCCAGCAGAATAGACGCCCCCGCGATATAGGCCAGCCAATCACCATATCCGGATGTGCTCAGGAAGTCCGTGCCGAACAGATAAATAATGACTTTAAGCACTGTAAACACGCCCGCCTTAACGACGGCGACCGCATGCAACAGCGCGCTGACCGGCGTAGGCGCCACCATCGCCGCGGGCAACCAACGATGGAGCGGCATCAACGCCGCCTTGCCAATGCCGTACATGTACAGGAACAGCAACAGGCCGATCACCGGTCCTTCGACTTTTCCTTCGAATATGCCGCCATCGCGGAAATCCAACGTCCCGGTAAGATACCAGGTGGCGATAATCGCCACGAGCTGCAGTCCAATGGAACTTCCCAGGAGCAGGCCCAGATAGGTCCGTCCGGACCGACGCGCCTCCGGAGTCTCCGAATGGGTCACCAATGGATAGGTGGTCACCGTCAGGACTTCGTAGCTGATAAACAGCGTAAACATGTTACCCGACAGGGCGACGCCCATGGCCGCAAATATCGCCAGAGCGAAACAAACGTAAAACCGCGTCTGCTTTTGCTCCTTTTTTATCCGCATATAGCCGATCGAATAGAGTGAATTCAGAATCCACAGGCCCGAGGCGATGCAGGCGAACATCATGCCCAGCGGCTCCAGGGTGAAGCTCAATTCCAACCCAGGCAGAACTTCGGTCAGAAAAAGCGTCGGACGCC
>JAESSL010000346.1 GCA_016764135.1 Alphaproteobacteria bacterium | reverse complement strand
GCAACCGCGCCCACGGCGCCGCCAGCAGCGATTGCCAATATCATTTTCATCGCGGCGCCCGTTATTCCTTTTCGTTGGATTCTCGCCGCAGCTTGTCCCAATAATCCAGCCGCTTGCGAATTTCACGTTCATATCCGCGTTCGACGGGGCGGTACAGGCTTTCCCGCGCAATATCGTCCGGGAAATAATTCTGCCCGGAGAACGCATCCGGGGAATCATGATCGTAAGCGTAACCCGCGCCATAGCCAAGATCGCGCGTCAGGCCGGTAGGCGCGTTCAAGCTATGTTTTGGCGGCATCAAAGAACCGGTTTTCTTCGCCAGTCGCCGCGCAGCGCCATACGCCTTATAGGCTGCGTTTGATTTTGGCGCCGTCGCCAAAAAGATTACCGCCTGCGCCAACGCCAATTCTCCTTCGGGTGACCCGAGCCGTTCATATGTTTCCCAGGCGGTGAGCGTTTGCACAGCCGCCTGCGGATCCGCCAACCCGACATCCTCATAGGCGAAGCGCAGCAAGCGCCGCGCGATGTACCGGGGATCTTCACCGCCATCCAACATACGCGACATCCAGTACAACGCCGCATCACAGTCAGACCCCCGAAGGGATTTGTGGAGCGCGCTGATAAGGTTGTAGTGGCTCTCCTGCCCTTTGTCGTACACGGGGGCCCGGCGCTGGACCGTCGCCGCCAAGCCCGCCGTATCCAGCAGTTCCGAGGCATCCAGCGCAAACAGCTCTTCCGTCAAATTAAACAAAAACCGACCGTCGCCATCCGCCATTGCACGCAATGCGATGCGGGCGTCGCTGTCCAGCGGCAAGGCGCGCGACTGGGCCTCTTCCGCACGGCAAAGCAAAGTTTCCATCGCCTTGTCGTCCAGCCGGTTCAGCACAAACACTTGCGCCCGCGACAACAGGGCGGCGTTTAGCTCAAAACTCGGGTTCTCTGTAGTCGCACCGATTAAAATAACCGTTCCATCTTCGACATACGGCAAGAATCCATCCTGCTGCGCACGATTGAAGCGATGGATTTCGTCAATAAACAACAGTGTCCCGCGCCCTGACGCGCGCTGCGCCTTCGCGCGATCAAAAACCTTGCGTAAATCAGCGACGCCAGAAAACACCGCCGAAAGAGGCTCGAAGGCCAAGTCGATGTTATCGGCGATGAGACGGGCTATTGTCGTTTTGCCGGTCCCAGGCGGTCCCCATAGAATTATCGACGCCAGCCGTCCACCGTCCACCATTCGGCGCAACGCGCCCTCTGGCCCCAGCAAGTGATCCTGACCAACCACATCCTCAAGGGTTGCGGGCCGCAACCGATCCGCCAGCGGCCGCGGCGCCATATTTTCAAAGAGACCGGGGCCCCCGGTCATTCAGTCACCTCAAATCCAATATCACGACCGCCCCGGCGCAAGACAATCCGCCATCGGGTTGCGCGTTGCGAAATTGCGTCCTTCAAATCCTCAACTCGCTCTATAGGCGCGCCGTTGACCTCCCGAATAACGTCATGTGGTTTGAACCCCAGCCCCGCCGCCGTCGAGCGCGCAACGACATCAAACACAATGACGCCGGACGCCACATCATCAAAATCAAGTTCAAGCGCTACGGCTGGCGACAAATTACCGACCCTGACGCCTGCAAATGGATTACGCCCCTTCACAGCCGATAAATTACGCGGCGGGTCCTCGACAGGCGCAACCAGTGCAAACATGAGAGTCTTGGACTTACCTTTGCGGATAACCGTTAAAGATACAGTTTCTCCAATGGGCCGGGTCGCAATCCGAAAACGCAGCGCCTCCAGATTATCGACGTCGTGGCGATCGATCGCGACCACGACATCGCCGGGCCGAATACCCGCGCGTTTACCGGGTCCCTTTGCGTGAACCTGTTCAACCAAAACGCCGACAGGACGGCGAAGACCCAAAGCGCTGGCGACATCGGTATTGACCGCCGATCCCGTAAAACTTAACCAAGGCCGCACCAGTGGCGCGCCACTGACCGCACTTTCGATGATCGTCCGTACCATATTGCTGGGAACCGCAAATCCGATGCCCAAAGACCCACCGCCCCGACGAGAGTAAATAGCGGTATTGACGCCCAGCAGACGGCCTTTCATGCCAATCAACGCACCACCGGAATTCCCCGGATTGATGGCGGCGTCTGTTTGAATAAAAAATCGATAATCGGCGACGCCAATCGACGTACGCGCAAGCGCCGAGACAATGCCGCTCGTGACAGTCTGCCCCACGCCAAATGGATTGCCGATCGCCAAAACCAGATCGCCAACGTCAATGTCGTCAGAATTACCCAGGGTTAAAAAGGGGAAAGCCTCGCCCTGCGTATCGACGCGAAGGATAGCGATATCCGTCTTTTTATCAGAGACCACGAGCTTCGCCTCGAATTCACGACGGTCCGCCAGTACAACGGTTATTTCCTGCGCATTCTCGATCACATGGTGGTTGGTGACGATTAACCCATTCGCTCGTACAATGACGCCGGAGCCCAATGTTTTCTCCAGGCGCTCGCGAGTATAACCGCCAAACGGCGATCCTCCGAAAAACCGATTAAAAAACGGATCGTCAAAAAGCGATCCCCGGCTTTTTCGCCGCACCAATCGTTTTGCGTAAATATTGACGACAGCAGGCGTGGCTGATTTTACGAGAGGCGCAAAACTTAATTTGATCTGGACGTCTGTTTGCGGGACCTGCGCAACAACAGAGGATTGCACGCTGAAACACACAAGACTCGCGCCTATGGCCGCTATGCCCGCAACAAAAAGGGTCGGTAATCTGAAATTCATAGTTCGTATGTATATACTGCTACGCGCTTTACAACGATGGCCGGGTGAAAAGAGCCAATCTCCCGTCCGGCGTCTGATAAAACCACAAATTCACTATCCCAAACGAAAATGGGACGGTCCTGAAACCGCCCCAAATCCATATTCTCGAATGCTGGTAACGACCGACCTATTCGGCGTCGTCTAAATCCATGCTTTGATCCGGACCGGAATCCAGTCCCTTGGCCTCCAGATCACGGTCAACAAGCTCAATGACCGCCATCGGCGCGGCGTCGCCATACCGGAAGCCTGATTTCAACACACGCGTATAACCACCGTTACGGCCTTCATAACGCGGCGCGAGCGTATCAAAAAGCTTGGCCGTCAACCCGACGTCCTGCAGCACAGAAATCGCGCGACGGCGTGATTGCAACGTGTTTTTCTTACCCAAAGAGATCAAGCGATCTACAATCGGGCTAAGCTCCTTCGCTTTGGGCAGCGTCGTCGTGATCTGCTCATGCTTCAACAGCGCTACGGCCATATTAGAGAACATCGCTTTTCGGTGAGAACTGGTCCGGTTTAATTTCCGGCCGCTCATGCGGTGCCGCATGATCCTTACTCCTATTCAAATCGTTCGTTTGCGAAACGCGTCCATACCCGCCTCGCGTTAAATACCTAGTAGGGTTCGTCTACTTTCTTTGCAAGGTCCTCGATATTCTCTGGCGGCCAATTCGCGACCTCCATACCGAGATGCAACCCCATTTGCGAAAGCACTTCCTTAATCTCATTCAAGGATTTCCGGCCAAAGTTAGGGGTCCGCAACATTTCGGATTCCGATTTTTGAACCAGGTCGCCGATATAGACGATATTGTCGTTCTTGAGACAATTCGCAGACCGAACAGAAAGTTCCAACTCATCGACCTTCCGCAGCATATACCGGTTGAACGGCAGCTCTTCCACCGCTTCTTCCGCGACACGCGTCTGAGGTTCTTCAAAGTTGATAAAGAGTTGCAGCTGATCCTGCAAAATGCGACCCGCATAAGCGACAGCGTCGTCGGGCGTCACCGTGCCGTCAGTTTCGATATCCATCGCCAGCTTGTCATAATCCGTGACCTGACCGACGCGCGTATTCTCGACTTTATAAGAAATTCTGCGGATCGGACTAAACACTGAATCAATCGGAATAAGGCCAATCGGCGCGTCTTCGGGACGGTTTTGCGTGGCCGGCACGTACCCGGTGCCATTCTCCACGGTCATTTCCATCGCCAGATGAGCGCCTTCGTCCAATGTGCAAATCAGACTATCGGGGTTCAAAATCTCGATGTCGTGGCCGGTTTCGATATTTGCAGCCGTCACTTCACCGGGACCGTCCATATCGATACGAATGCGCTTGGAACCTTCGCCATGGAACCGCAACGCCAGTCTTTTGATGTTCAGAATAATATCGGTTACGTCTTCCCGTACGCCGGGAATGGACGAAAATTCATGCAGCACGCCTTCAATCTGGATCGACGTCACCGCCGCGCCTTGAAGGGAGGACAACAGCACGCGCCGTAACGCGTTGCCCAACGTCAACCCAAACCCACGCTCCAACGGCTCTGCAATCACTGTTGCAACGCAATTGGGGTCGTCACCGGGTTCGATGCTGAGCTTGTTAGGCCTAATTAAAGCTTGCCAATTCTTCTGGATCACGGAAGCGACCTCTCGTATCAGGTTATCGAACCGCTATACAACGCGGCTCGTCGTAGCCAATTCAAACTCTTGGCGAAATAAAAACCGTGGCGACCGTTAAACTACGGCCGCCTGCGTTTTACACCCGGCGTCGTTTCGGCGGGCGGCAACCGTTATGCGGGATCGGCGTAACATCGCGTATCGCCGTGATGGTAAACCCGACAGACGATAACGCGCGCAGGGCTGATTCACGCCCTGACCCAGGCCCCTTTACACAGACCTCCAACGTTTTCACGCCGTGCTCCTGCGCCTTGCGACCGGCGTCTTCAGCGGCGATTTGCGCCGCATAGGGAGTAGACTTCCGGCTTCCCTTAAAGCCCTGCCCGCCTGCGGACGACCATGCTACGGCATTACCTTGAAGATCGGTAATCGTAATCATGGTGTTGTTAAACGTCGCGTTAACGTGCGCGATACCCGACGTGATATTCTTGCGTACGCGCCGACGCACGCGTGTGGTAGCCTTAGCCATTGCCTGCGTTCTCCAACTACTTGGTTACTTTTTTCTTGCCGGTAATCGCTCGCGCTGGTCCTTTGCGCGTCCGGGCGTTCGTATGAGTACGTTGTCCGCGAACCGGCAGCCCTTTACGATGACGGAGACCGCGATAACAGCCCAAATCCATCAGGCGCTTAATGTTCATCGCTTTCGCACGACGAAGATCGCCTTCAACCGTATAATCCTGGTCAATCATTTCACGAATGGTAAGAACCTCCTGATCGGTCAGGTCCTGGACCCGTCGATCATCGGGAATATTACAAGCCGCGCAAATGTCCTTGGCTTTGGTCCGACCAATGCCATGAATATAGCTCAGTGATATAATGACCCGTTTTTGCGTCGGGATGTTCACGCCTGCAATGCGCGCCACTCCACGTACTCCTTCAAGTTATGAGAGGCCTTATCGGCTTTCCCGGTCAGCCACGACACGCACCGCAATAATAAAACAACCGCGCTCCGCTGGGCGCGCGATTATACGTAAATGCAACCACCTGTCAATCACTGTCCGCCGGTAAGAATCTTCTCCATTTCTTTTGTTACAACATCCATATCTCTGTCACCATCGACTTGCACCAATAACCCGCGTTCCTTGTAATACGGGAGCAATGGCGCTGTCTGGTCGTGATATACTTTCAACCGATCCCGGATCGTATCTTCCTGGTCATCGGGACGAACCTCAAATTCGTTCGATCCGCATTTATCGCAAACGTCATCCTGTTTGGGGCGTTTGAAAATTTTATGGTAGCCTTCGCCACATGTCCCACAAGCGAAACGCCCGGTCAAACG
>JAESSL010000345.1 GCA_016764135.1 Alphaproteobacteria bacterium | reverse complement strand
TGGGGCGTGATGAGCGTCAATATTCTGGGGTCATTCCTGATGGGTGTGCTGGTGGAGGTTCTCGCGTTGACCTGGTCGCCGCCTTTGGAGGTGAGAGCCTTTCTCGTCGTTGGAATTCTGGGCGCTTTTACGACGTTTTCAACCTTTTCCCTGGATGTCGCATTATTGTATGAACGTGGACAAATGATGTCTGCAGCGCTGTATGTCGCAGGCTCGGTTACGTTGTCAGTTCTGGCGTTGTTTGGAGGGCTCGCGCTTATGCGGAGCGTATTAACATGATCGGTGCAAAAATTGTCACGCCGGATGAGGCCGATTTACGGCTGGACCGGTGGTTCAAACGTCATTTCCCCGAAGTCGGCCACGGACGGCTGCAAAAGCTGTTGCGAACCGGGCAAGTCCGGGTTGATGGTAAACGGGCTAAAACCGGCCATCGTCTGGCGCCGGGAGAGTCAGTTCGGATTCCACCGCTGGACGCGCCCCGGAGTGCGGCGCCGTCACCCCGAAAAACAAAGGATTATACGCTCACCGAAGCGGATCGGGACTTTGTTCAGTCTTTGGTGATTTACAAAGACGATGAGCTCATTGCGATTAACAAACCGGCGGGTCTGGCGGTGCAGGGCGGCACCAACACCCATCGCCATCTTGATGGGCTGCTGGATGGCTTGAAGTATGACGCCGAGGAGCGTCCTCGCCTGGTGCACCGGTTGGACAAGGACACCAGCGGGGTCATGGTTCTGGCGCGAAATCGTCTGACCGCCGCGCGGATGGGCGAGTCGTTTCGGCGTAGCGAAACCCGAAAACTATATTGGGCGGCCACGGTCGGTACGCCCGAATTATCGCAGGGGCGAATTAATGTGCCATTGGGTAAAATGCCGGGTCGCGCCGGGGAGCGTGTGGGCGTCGATGAGGCGAATGGCAAACGCGCGGTGACGCTGTACCACATGATGGATCAATCCGCAGGGCGGCTCGCCTGGATCGCCTTTATGCCGTTGACCGGGCGCACTCACCAATTGAGAGCGCATGCGATGGTGTTGAAAACGCCGATACTGGGTGATGGAAAATACGCCGGCGCTGACGCTTTTCTGACGGGCATCGAAATTCCGCGGCAGTTGCATCTTCATGCGCGACGCCTTGTGACGCCGCACCCATCGGGCCGGGGCATGCTCTGTCTGGATGCCGCTTTGCCACCGCATATGGTGAAGACGTGGTCGGAATTCGGATGGTATGAACCGCAGGACGAAGCGGAAGTTGACCCGTTTCCCGAAGATTTATGACGCCTTCCACGCAACGATTGGTCATCTTCGATTGCGATGGGACGCTGGTGGATAGCCAGTACGGCATTATCGCTTCCATGGAGGCGGCGTTTCAGGCGCATGGGTTGCCGGCGCCGGCGGCGCGTGATGTTCGGCGTGTTGTCGGGTTGCCGCTGGACGCGGCGATTGCGGCGCTGCGAGGGCCTGATTCTGAACTGGATTCGCAAGCTCCGACACCGGGACAAATCGCCGCCGCCTTTCGCGAGGATAGCGAGGCCCGGCGTCTCGCCGGTGCTGATACAGAACCTACATTTCCCGGCGTCCGTGAGGTTTTATCTCGCTTAATCGATACCGGAATTTCGCTGGGAGTCGCGACCGGAAAGTCGCGTCGTGGATTACAAAATACCTTGTTGAACCATGACCTTGGCGATTTTTTTCAGGTGTTGAAAACAGCGGATGATGGCCCGGGGAAACCCGACCCGGCGATTCTTCAGGACGCGATGGCGGAAATCGGCGCCGACCCGGATTCCACCATCGTGATTGGCGACACCACCTTCGATATACAAATGGCGGTGAATGCGCGGGCTCTATCTATCGGCGTCTCATGGGGATACCATGAAACCGGGGAATTGACTGCGGTTGGGGCGAATCGGATTGCGCGATCTTTTGGGGATTTACCTGATTTGATTGATACCCTTTGGGGGCATCCGGCGAATTGTGCAAAGCGCTGAAATCGGAGGAGTACGACATGAAAATTGGAACAATTCTCAAAGGCCTGGTTGTCGTTTTTGTGGCCCTTGTTGTGGGCGTCGCAGTGTATCTGATGTCACTCGACTTCAACGATTATAAACCTGAAATAATTGCGCAGGTTAAAATTCATACAGGGCGCGATCTGGTTATCGATGGCGATCTGGAACTGGAAATTTCCCTGACGCCGGCGATCGCGGTGAGTGGCGTTAAATTCTCGAATGCGGCCTGGGGCTCGCGCCCGCAAATGGCGTCTGTCGAGCGCTTTGAGGCGCGGGTGGCGCTGTTGCCATTGATTTCCGGAACCGTGGAAATTCAAAAAATCGTTCTGCGAGGCCTCGACCTTTTGATCGAAACGGATTCCAAGGGCCGCGCCAATTACCTTTTCGAGACGGACAAACCGTCGTCGGGCGCCTCCAAACTAACCGAAAATTTCGAATCCGATAGCGCGGATGCGCAACTGCCGATTATTCACCATGTGGCCATAGAGAACGCCAAGATTACCTATAAGGACGGCGTGTCCGGCCAAACGCATGTGATTGATGTGGAAAGTCTGTCGGTCCAGGGGACGGGCGCGAATGATCCGATCGAGATTGCGCTGGCGGCGGCGTATAATGGATCGCCGCTTCAGGCTGCCGCGACATTGGGCGCGCCTGCGGCGTTCCTGAATCCAACGCAACCTTGGCCGTTGACCCTGTCGCTCAAGGCGGGCGGTGCGGACATCGCGGTGAAGGGCACCATTGGCCAACCCACGACCGGTAAAAACCTAAATCTGGCGCTGAACATCTCCGGTGACCAATTAGGAGATTTATCAAAACTCGCGAATGCCGCTATTCCGGCGTTGGGCGCGTATAAAATTTCCGCGACAGTGACGGGCGATCCGAAAAATTCCATCAGCCTCTCAAATCTTGCGATAAAAATTGGATCCAGCGACATTGGGGGCGCCGTGACGGCGGTCTTGAGTGGCGCGCGCCCCCGAATTTCGGGAACGTTGAAATCCGAGAGACTTGATGTGGCGGATTTCTCGCCAGCGGAATCCCCCGCGAAGGCGTCCGAGTCCGCGAGCGGTTCAAAGTCGGCGGTGACAGCGCCTTCGGCTAAATCAGACCGGCTATTCCCCAAGGATCCTTTGCCATTGGATGGATTGAAGGCTGTTGACGCCGATATTGGTCTGACCATTACGAAGCTCTTGGCCGGGATCGCGATTGACGATGTGCAGGTCAAGCTGGGGCTTCAAAATGGCGACCTTAAAATCTCAACCTTGAAGGCTATTATCGCTAATGGCGTTGTGGACGGAAATATACGATTGAACGCCGCCAAAGCGACGCCGGCCCTGACCGTAAAAGTGGGGGTGAAGGGGTTTGATGCGGGAAAAATGCTCGCCGATTTGGCGGTCACCGACCTTTTGGAAGGTGCGTTTAACGCAGAAATCGACGTGCGCGGTGCGGGCGATTCTGTCGCCTCGATCCTTGCGGGGATGAATGGCCACACCGCAATCGTCATGGAATCGGGCAAAATGAAAAGCGATGCGCTTGATACGTTTATCGGCGGTCCGACGAAGTTTTTGACGGAATTGGTGACCGGCGAGCGCAAGGAATATACGGTCATCAACTGCGCCATAAGCCGGATCGACATCAAGAATGGCCTGGCGACGCACAAGGCGCTTTTGTTCGATACGGATTTCGCCACAATTTCTGGCTCGGGTTCGATAAATCTGGCGACGGAAGCGCTGGATATGAAAATCGATCCGCAACCCAAATCGGCAACCATCAACGCCGCCGTGCCGGTGCTGATTGGCGGCACGTTGGCGAACCCGTCATACAGCGTCGATAAACTCGCCGCTGCACAGAAAATTGGGGGTATCGTCGGCGCGCTCGTCTTTCCCCCCGCCGCGATACTCAGTTTGGGCGAATTAGGAACCGGGGACGCAAATCCGTGCCTTAAGAAAGCGTCTGGCGCGTCGAAGCCAGCGTCTGCGCCTGCGACGAAACCGGCGCCGACGATAGCGAAAGACCCTGCAGGCGCGGCGAAAGATGCGCTGGAGAAAGCGACAAAGGGCCTTACGGGCGGCCTAAAGGGCTTGTTTGGAACCAAATGAAGCGATTTTACAAAGATGCGTCGGTTGTCGCCGCTGAGGGTGAATTCAACGTGGCGCTTGATGGACGCAATATTCGCACGCCCGTCAAGGCTGTCCTGACGGCGCCCACGCGGGCGTTGGCGGACGCCATTGCGGGTGAATGGAACGCGCAAGGTGATGAAATCGATGTGGATTCCATGTCGATGATGAAATTCGCCAGTACGGCCATTGATCGGGTGCGCCCTCGGCGTGACGCCGTCACAAAGGAAATAAGCGGTTTCGCCCAGACGGATTTACTCTGTTACCGAGCCGCGCATCCTGCGGATTTGGTGTTGATGCAGGCCGATGCGTGGCAGCCGTTGCTGGATTGGTGTGCGACTGAACTTGGCGCGCGGCTGATAGTGACTGAGGGCGTTATTCCCGTTCAACAGGACGATGAGGCTTTGTCCGCCGTGAAAGACGCGGTGGCGGCCCATGACGACTTCGCCATGGCGGCGCTTCATGAACTGACAACCCTGTCAGGCTCGGTCATTATCGCGCTGGCGGTGACGGCGGGCCGATTGGAAGCGCCCGGGGCGGCTGACGCCTCACAGGTCGATGATTCATTTCAGGCGGAGAAATGGGGATTCGACAAGGACGCGGCGGATGTTCTGGCGTCTCGGCGCAAGGGTATCGAGGGCGCGGCGGCGTATTACGCGTTGCTTCAGGCCTAGGTTTGTAACTTTCACAGGATCGTCTTGCGGTGCATTGTGACGAATGTAATCCTGCGCCGCGATTCACCAAGGAGCCCGTGTTTATGTCAGAAATTATCCGTCAACTCGAAGAGAAACGCGTGGCGGCCCGGCTCGGCGGCGGCCAGCGTCGAATTGACGCCCAGCACGCGAAAGGCAAGCTGACCGCGCGTGAACGGATCGACCTGTTGCTCGATGAAGATTCCTTCGAGGAATGGGATATGTTCGTGGAGCACGACATCCACGATTTTGGCATGGAAGATCAAAAGGTGCCCGGGGATGGCGTTGTCACTGGCAGCGGGACCATCAACGGAAAATTAGTGTTTCTGTTCAGCCAGGATTTTACCGTATTTGGCGGTTCCTTGTCGGCGGCGCATGCCCGCAAAATTTGCAAAATCATGGATCAGGCCATGAAAGTGGGCGTGCCGGTGATCGGGCTGAATGATTCCGGCGGCGCGCGCATTCAGGAAGGCGTGGCGTCGCTGGCTGGATACGCCGATGTGTTTCAGCGCAATGTCATGGCGTCTGGCGTGGTGCCGCAGATTTCCGTCATCATGGGCCCGTGCGCGGGCGGCGCGGTGTATTCACCGGCGATGACGGATTTTATCTTCATGGTCAAAGATAGCTCATACATGTTCGTGACCGGGCCCGATGTCGTCAAAACCGTGACTCATGAAACCGTGACCCAGGAAGAACTGGGTGGCGCGGTGACGCACACCACGCGCTCCGGCGTTGCGGATGAAGCCTTTGAAAACGATGTTGAGGCGCTGTTGAAACTGCGCCGGTTTATGGGTTATCTGCCGTCGTCAAACCGGGAGAAAGCGCTAATGGTTGAAACGCTCGATCCGGTGGATCGGGTGGAGCCGTCTTTAGAGACTCTCGTGCCGTCCAACCCCACCAAACCCTATGACATGAAGGAATTGGTCGTAAAGCTGGCGGATGAGGGCGACTTCTTTGAAATTCAACCGGACTATGCGCCGAATATTATCATCGGGTTCATCCGTATGGGCGGCGCTACGATCGGCGTCGTCGCCAATCAGCCGATGGTGCTGGCCGGGTGCCTGGATATTGATTCAGCGCGCAAGGCCGGGCGTTTTGTTCGGTTTTGCGATTGTTTCAATATTCCCCTTCTGACCCTGGTGGACGTGCCGGGATTTCTGCCGGGCACCGCGCAGGAATATGGCGGTATCATCAAGCAGGGGGCGAAATTACTGTTCGCCTTCGCAGAGGCGACCGTGCCGAAAGTGACGTTGATCACGCGCAAAGCCTATGGCGGCGCCTATGACGTGATGAGCTCCAAGCACCTGCGCGGCGATGTGAACTACGCGTGGCCTGCGGCTGAAATCGCCGTGATGGGGGCAAAGGGCGCGGTCGAAATCATCTTTCGAAGCGATATCGGAGATGATGAGAAAATTGAACAACGTACGGCGGAGTACAGTGAAAAATTCGCCAACCCCTTTGTGGCCAGCAGGTTGGGCTTCATTGACGATGTCATCTTGCCGCGAAATACCCGTCGCCGCATTTGTCGGGCCTTTGAGCGGTTGCGGAACAAACAGCTTGAAAACCCCTGGAAAAAGCACGCGAATATCCCCCTCTGAGC
>JAESSL010000344.1 GCA_016764135.1 Alphaproteobacteria bacterium | reverse complement strand
GGCGACATTGGCGACGACGGCGTGGGGTTCGATATAACCCTGGTGCACTGGTTTCGTCGTGAAGCTTTTCTCGACGATCACATCGGCTTTGGCGAATCCGTCCTCGATATCGCCTTTGGAGAATTCGATGCGCTTGGCGATGTTCGACGCTGTGGTCGGTTTGGGATCTACGCCCGCGGTGAATAGGTCGTCATGGAGAACCGGCGCATCCGGTTTCATCGCTTCGTCCACGTCGATGACATGGGGCAGAATTTCGTACTCGACCTCAATCAACGCGATCGCCGCATCCGCCGCAGCCGTGGTGGTCGCAGCGATAGCGGCGACGGGGTGTCCGTCGTAAAACACTTTGCCGCGCGCCATGACGTTTTTCGACAGGTCATGAAAATTGGGCGGGCTTTCACCCTTTATCGCATTTTCGCGCGTGATCTCCGGAAAATCGGCGGATGTCACAACGGATTTGACGCCGGGCACCGCTTCGGCTTTGGCGGTATCAATAGACACGATACGCGCATGCGCATGCGGGCTCCGCAGGATTTTGCCGGTCAACATTCCTGGAAGCGTAAAGTCCGCGCCAAAGGTCGCGTGTCCCGTAACTTTGTCCACGCCGTCCGGACGAATGGTCCGGGTTCCAATCCATTTGAATTCCTTATCCGCTTCGGCCATGTCTACCCCCAATTTTCGAGCTTTTGCCGCGCAGGTCTGCGCGTTAAGTTGGTCTGTGCGCGGTTTGTCGCCGAATTTTTGGCGCCGCGTGCCTAGCGCAATACTAAACGCCCGTCTCCACCGACGCCACATCATCTTGCGTCACGGACGCCGGGCGCTGTCGAAGGATGGCCAGTCTCATGGCGAAAAAGCGATTGTTGATCGTCGCGCACGCACCCTCAACCAATACCGCCCGTCTGCGCGACGCCGTCGAGTCCGGCGCCAATCACTCCGATATCGATGGGGTGTCCGTTCACGCGATGTCGCCGTTTGAGGCTGGGCCCGATGATGTTTTAGCCGCGCACGCGATCATTCTGGGGACTACGGAAAACCTTGGATATATGAGTGGCGCGCTCAAGGATTTTTTCGACCGGGTGTATTATCCCTGTCTGGAGGAAACACAGGGAACGCCTTACGCCCTGTTCATTCGCGCAGGGCATGACGGGACGGGGACACGACGCAGCGTGGAGACGATTGTGACCGGGTTGCGCTGGCGCGCCATTCAGGATCCCTTGATTTGCCGTGGCGATTTTCAGGAAGATTTTGTCGATCAATGCGTTGAACTGGGGATGACGATGGCCGCTGGCCTGGAAGCTGGCGTGTTTTAAGGCGGGCGTGTTTTAAAGCGGACGTGTATTCGCGCGCCCTAAAAGAAAACGCCCGACGCAAGCGCCGGGCGAAATCAGTGTCTTCTATCGAAGATCAGGTCGCGCAACTATTCGGCTGCGACGGCGTTCTCTTCATAAAGCGAACCGACGTAGAAACCGCGTCGTTTCAGGCTTTTAACGAACTCGTCCTCGAAGGTGTCGACGACGGAACCCGTCACCTGATCGCTCGCCAACAAGGTGTCGGACCAGGCTTGAACCAGCGGAAACGCTTTCAACACGCCGGTTTTCAACTTCTTTTCAACAAACGCGAAGCGTTGAAAAAATGGCGCATAGGCGGCGTCCACAAGACTCAGTTTGTCGCCATTGAAATACGGACCGTCATTGCCCCGTTGATCTTTCAGCGCCGCTTCGAGTTTTCCAAGCGGTCCGGGCGCGGCGTCGATGCCCGCCTGAATGTCTTCCTTGTTCTTGGTGTAATAGATTCCGCTCAGACCCTTGGCGAAATCCGGAACAAAGTCGGTCCACGCACGGTTGCGGGCGCGTTCGATCGGATCTTCAGGGTGCAGCCGGGGGGCCACGACCTCGTCGAGATATTCCGCAATGGCGTTCGATTCGAACAGCGGCACGTCATCGACGACGAGAACCGGTACTTTTCCGTGCGGAGAAAGCTTCAGGAACCAATCCGGTTTTTCCTGAAGGTTAATATAGGTCACTTCAAATTCTACGTCCTTGGCACGCAAAGCAATCACGGCGCGCTGAACCCAGGGTCAAGTGTAGGAACTGATAAGGCGGTATTTCGTCGCCATCGGGCTCTCCTTGCTGGTTGGATGTTGGTTTGTTTTCACTAGACAGAGACCGGCATGAAAACGCCGGTTTCGGAATTTTTGAGATTTTAGTGGTCACGGCGCACAATCGAAGGGGCGCGCTTGTACAGAATAAAATCATACTTCGCGTAAAATGCGTAGAGAAATATTCACTGCGACCCTGAATATTATGGCGCGGTTCGACGAAATCGCCACATAGCGCGCTTTTGTGCCGGGCGTCTTCTGATATCCTGTCGACATTATTCAATATTTCTGAGGGGGAGAGATTATGCGGACAGTGTCGCAGGACGCGTTGCGTCGGCAATTGCGGGAAGTTTTCAACGCCTGGGGCGTCTCCCGGGAAAATAGCGACATCATCGTGGAAAACATGGTGGAGTCGGATTTGCGCGGGATTGATTCGCATGGCGTTGGCATGTTGCCCAAATATGATGAATACCGGCGCAATGGCGCGCTGGATCCCAAAGCCAATATGCGAATTGTGCGTGATTTTGGCGCCATCGCCCTGATTGACGCGGATCACGGGTTGGGACACGCACCTGCAACCCGCGCCATGCAGATGGCGTGCGACAAGGCGGAGCAATTTGGCGTTGGCGTGGCGTCGGTGCGAAACTCCAATCACTTTGGCGCCGCTGGCGTATACGCCAGCATGGCCGCTGATCGGGGCTTGATCGGAATGTGCATGACCGGCACGACGCAGCGCTCGGTCTTGCCGACCTTTGGCAAGGAACCGCGATTCAGCACCAATCCCATCGCCTTCGCCGCCCCGGCCAAACGGAACAATGCGTTCTCTCTGGATATGGCGACCAGCACCGTGGCGGTAGGCAAACTCAATATTGCGCGCCGCGCCGAAAAACCGCTGCCGATCGGCTGGGCGCATGACGATCAAGGGCGCCCGACGACGGATCCCGTCGCGGCGTTGAGCGCGACGCCAAAACGATTGTCGCCGCTGGGCGGCACGCGGGAGCTGGGTTCGCACAAGGGATACGGGTTGGCGGTGATGGTGGATATTCTGTCCAGCGTTCTGTCCGGCTCTTTGATTGGCGGCCATGACCCAAAGACCGGAGATCGCAACAAATACATCAATGTCGGCCATTTTTGTCTGGCGCTGAACCCCGAGGCGTTTCGGGAGGAGGGCGAGTTTGGAGATAATATGGACGATCTGCTGGACATGTTGCGGGATACGATTCCGGTCGACAAGGACCAGCCGGTGTTGGTGGCGGGAGACCCGGAATACGCCGAACATGCGCGTCGTTCCGCCGAGGGCGTGCCCATGACCGATATTCTGGCGGGTGAAATTCGCGAGGTGGCCGAACAGTGCGGCGCGCCCTATCTGTTGGGCAATTAAAATGCCTGACGGTGCGGCGATTGCTTATTGGGCGGTGAGGTGACTACTATCGAGTCTAATGTATGGACATTTGTTAAAAAAAACTTGAGGAGGAACCCTGTGGCTGACGATATTAAAATGCCGGTCGAGGCGACGCATATTATGATGTTTGCGCGGTCGGTTGGAGACCCAAATCCGATTTACCACGATGAAGAATACGCAAAGAAGACGGAAGTCGGCCATATTATCGCGCCGCCGACTTTTCCCCGGTCAGTCGCCCAGTTCGATCCGGATTATCGGTTGCGGCCAAAACCAGGCGAAAAATGGTTTGGTTCCGGCAAAACGCCGACCGGGCTGACGGAGCCAGCGTCCACAAGCGGCGGTCTGCATGCGGAGCAGCATTTTGAATATCACCGGAATCCGAAGCCGGGCGATGTGTTGACGGTCAAGGAGCGTGAGGGGAAAACCTGGGAAAAACAGAGCAAGCGCGCCGGTAAATTGATCTTTTCTGAACGGATTCAGGAATATTACGATCAAAATGGCGAATTGGTGATCACATCCCGCGGCGTCGGCGTAAAAACCGAACGTCCGGTTGAGCAGAGTTAAGGGGGCCGTTCGATGGCGTTAAGCGCAAGTAAATTAAGCGTCGGTGATACGCATGAAGAGGTTGTGGTCGACAATTTGAGCCGAACGCAACTCGTTATGTATGCCGGCACATCGGGTGATTATAATCCGTTGCATACGGATGATTTGTATACGAAGGAAATCGCGGGATATCCCGGCGTGTTCGCCCACGGCATGTTGTCGATGGGGCTGACCGGCACCATGTTGACCAATTATGTTGGCGACGGTCGGTTGAAAAAATACGGCGTCCGCTTCACAAATCAGGTGTGGCCAGGCGATTCGTTGACGGCCAAATCCACCGTTGCAGCGCTTCGTGAAGAGGGCGGAGAGCATTTGGTTGATCTGACGCTGGAGACCGTAAACCAGGATGGCAAAACGGTTGTAACCGGTACTGCGACAGCAAGAATCGATCCCTGATCGCTTCAAATTCGCACCTACGACGCGGCGGGGTTTGAAAATTCC
>JAESSL010000343.1 GCA_016764135.1 Alphaproteobacteria bacterium | reverse complement strand
TCGTCCACAATCGCCATGCACGCCGCCGCGACGCCGGGGGAGTAAGCGAGCGCCAGATCGCGCTGGTTCGCCATTGGTTTCGTCGGAACAATGGCCAACTTACCCGGCGGATCCATCCGATGGTATTTTAAGGCTTCTTCATCGAAATTGTTCGTCATGGCGGCTTTCCCCTGATTTGCGTGGCTATTTTTTTACGCAGCTAACGATGCACAATTTATTTGTCGCCATAAAAACATAAACTGGCGCCGTGCGCCAAAGAAAAGGGCCCACCGAAACCGGTAGACCCTTTTATTTTTTTGGTGCGGTCGAGAAGACTCGAACTTCCACGATATTTCTATCACAGCGACCTCAACGCTGCGCGTCTACCAATTCCGCCACGACCGCGAATTTCTTGTTTATTCGGCAATTACAGACGACGCCTTGTCTGATATTATCGCCTTCCCGCAGGGAAATACCAAATACAGTTTTCGAAGGCAAGCGCTGCATATGAATGAAAGTAAATTAGGTCCTGTTGAACGGCCTGTTTCGGCCCCCGTCGAGTGGCGCATGGACGCCGCGCCAGTCGACTATAAGCGTGCGATTCAGGCCATGGACGACCGGGTGGCGGCGATCCATGCCGGAACCGGAGCAGAATCAGTATGGCTTCTAGAGCACCCCTCCCTCTATACCGCTGGCACCAGCGCCAAGGATGAAGATTTGACCGATCCTGACCGATTCCCGGTTTATCGCGCCGGTCGCGGCGGCCAATACACCTATCACGGCCCCGGCCAGCGAATCGCCTATGTCATGCTGGATTTAAAACGTCGGCGGCCCGATGTCCGCTGGTATGTTCACGCCCTGGAAGAATGGATCATTCGCGCGCTGGCGTCGTTCAACGTCATTGGCGAACGGCGCGAAGGCCGGGTCGGCATCTGGGTAAACCGCGGCGGCGGACGCGAAGACAAGATTGCGGCCATCGGCGTACGCATTCGGCACTGGATCACATTCCATGGGATCGCCATTAATGTTGAACCAGATCTAACGCATTTTTCCGGCATTGTACCCTGTGGCATCGGGGACGAGAATCTCGGCGTAACGTCTCTGGTCGATCTGGGGTTGCCCGTGGTGATGGCGGATCTCGACGATGCGCTCCGAATCGCGTTTGACGAGGTTTTTGGCGAAACCCGATAGAATCAGCGGCGAAACACGAACGCAGACGGATCAATCCGATCCTGCCATCCCGCCCGCGCCAATTCCGGGTCGTCATGCTCTTCTTCCGGATACCCAATGCATAGATAGGCGATCAACTTCCAGACTGCGGGCACCTCCAACGCGGCGTTGACGGGCGCCGGATCGAGAATGGATACCCAGCCAACGCCCAGTCCCCGGGCGCGCGCCGCCAGCCAGAATGTCTGAATCGCGCCAACGACTGAATATTGCAACATCTCCGGCATGGTTCGGCGTCCCAGGCCGTGACCATAGGGGGTCTCCGGATCGGCAAACACCGCAAGATGCACCGGCGCCGCATCCAGCCCCGCCAGTTTCAGCTTGGCGTAAAGCGCGGCGCGCCCGCCAGCGTATTCCGCCAGCGCATCTTTGTTACGGCGCATGAAATTTTCTCGGATACCAGCGCGGCACGCAGGGTTGGCCACCAGAACAAAACGCCACGGCTGGCAATTTCCAACCGAAGGCGAAAGGCAGGCCTGTTCGATCAGTTGGTCCAGAAGCGCAGAATCGATGGGATCGGTTTTGAAACGGCGTACGTCTCGGCGCCATTGCACGAGTGAATCGAATTTTTGTCGAAACGCGTCGTCGAAATCCGGTAAATTCGAATTGTTCATCCGCAAGACCTACCCGGTCTGGCGCGTCTGAAATCCTGTCTCGACCACATCATCGCTTGGGCACTCCGTAACGCTGGTGACGCGCGCCATCGTTGGTCCTTTATAACACGATTTCAGCATTTCCTGAAGGGCGTCCGGCAATCCGGAAAAAACAGCCTCGACGCTGCCGTCCCGACGATTCCGCACCCAGCCGTCAAGCCCCAGCGCGTCCGCTCGATTGGCGACCCAATAACGATAGCCAACGCCCTGAACACGCCCCTTTATGCGGACATTGATCACCATCGCCACTGCCCCTCCGACCGCCCGGACCTAAAAGTACGGTTAGATTTTGAACGACCTATTCGAATTCCAGGATCGACTGGTCCACGGACAGGCTTTCACCCTCCGCTGCATGAACCGTCTGCACGACGCCATCTTGTTCGGCGCGGAGGATATTCTCCATTTTCATGGCCTCAACCACCGCCAGGGTTTGCCCCGCCTTGACCGTATCGCCGACCGACACCGCGAGTTGAACCAGCAACCCCGGCATAGGAGACAAGAGGAACCGAGACAAATCCGGCGGCTCCTTGCGCAACATCAGACGATTCAGCGCGGCGCCCCGTTCCGACAGAATCAGGATATCCGCCTGTCGTCCGCCATGGCCCAGACGCCGCCATTCGCCGGCCCGGTCCAGCTGCACGCAAAACGGCGCGCCATTCAGCCGTCCCAGACAAAGGGGCGCACCCGGGCGCCAATCCATCACGATATGATGCGTCGCCCCCGCCATCCGAATGACCCAATGCGCGCCCTTGCCCGCGGAATCCGCCTGGACAGCCTGATTGGGCTCGATTTCGTACCCCACCGACTCGCCATCGCGAATCGTGGCGACAAACGATCCGGTTACCGGCAATTCACGCGCCTCAATCGCGCGCGTGACAGCGGCGACCGACACAAACAAAGCAGGGTCTTTTTGCGCCATATGCGCCAGTGAAAACCCGTCCCCGTAGGTTTCGTCGATAAACGCCGTCGATATATCGCCATCGATAAAGCGCTGATGCGAAATGACCGCGTTCAGGAATGGAATATTGTGGGACACGCCGCGAATATAATAGGCGTCCAGCGCCTCTCCCATATGACGGATGGCGGCGTCCCGAGTCTCGCCCGACACGATGAGCTTGGCGATCATCGGATCGTAATACATGGAAATTTCATCGCCTTCGCCCACGCCGGAATCCACCCGAACATGCGCTGACGCGGCAGGTTCCTGATAACGCACCAGACGCCCGATGGACGGCAGAAAATTACGAAAGGGATCTTCCGCATAGACGCGCGCTTCCATCGACCGGCCGTTAATTTTATGTCGTCTTGCGTGAGGCTGAGCGGCTCTCCCGCCGCAACGCGGATCATTTGCTCC
>JAESSL010000342.1 GCA_016764135.1 Alphaproteobacteria bacterium | reverse complement strand
CCGCGCCCGGATCAAAACCAAGCCGCTACAGCAATGGGGCGTTCGCCGCGCCTTCAACAAGGCCCTGAAGGCGAAGTTTGACGAATTGGGCATCGAAATGCCGTTTCCCCATCAAACGATCTATTTTGGCGAAGACAAATCCGGGGATGCGCCCGCCGCGTCCGTTCGTCTTTTGCGCGGGCAACGGCCTAAAGCGTCCGCGCCAAACCAACCTGTGGCGCCGCGAAACGCCTCGGACAAAACGCCCGCGGATGGCGACGACTTCTTCGCTGAGGAATCCTGATCCGCGCTTGGCTTATGGCGAAGTCGTCAATCGGGGCGCCGCAGAACAAACATGGCTTGTTCGGCGAATAAATTTCCCAGCCAGCCTGTCGCGGACAGGTGTATGGCGTCGCCGTTGCGGGTAAGCGGGATCGCTTTCTCAATGATAATATTACTGTCGCGACAGGTTTCGACAAAATCCTTCACCGTACAATGGTGAATATTCGGCGTGTCGTACCACGCGTGGGTCAAGGTATCCGTCACCGGCATTTTGCCACAAAACATCAAGGCCATACGCACCCGCCAATAGGCGAAGTTCGGAAACGATACGATGGCGTACCGACTGATGCGCACCAGATTTTCCACCACATCGCGGGGACGGCGCATCGCCTGCAATGTCTGGCTTAAAACAACATAATCGAACGCGCCCGTGGGGTAATCTTTCAAATCGGTGTCGGCGTCGCCTTGAATGACGGACAGGCCGCTGCGTACGCTCCTGGAGACCCCCGCCATCGATAATTCGACACCGCGCCCATCGGTTTGTTTGGTCTGCGCAAGATAGGCGAGAAGTACGCCGTCGCCGCAGCCCACGTCCAGCACGCGGCTGCCGGGTTCGGTCATGTCGGCGATCAGTCGTAGGTCAACGCGAATCGCCGAGGCGGCGCCGCCGCCATTTTCCGTCGCTCCGTTCATCGCAACCCCCGGATGGCGGCGCTGCCATTGATGAACCCCGACAGGACCCCGAAAAGTTCCGGTTCGTCGAGCAGGAAGGCGTCATGGCCCTTATCGGATTCGACTTCCACAAAACTGACATTCGCGGCGACCGCATTCAGGGCGTGCACCACCGCGCGGCTTTCGGAGGTCGGAAAAAGCCAGTCGCTGCTGAAGGACACAATACAAAATCGCGTCGCGGAACCGTCGAATGCAGCTGACAAATTGTCGCCGTGCTCCGCCGCGAGGTCAAAGTAATCCATGGCGCGGGTGATATAGAGATACGCGTTGGCGTCGAACCGGTCGACAAAGGTGCTGCCCTGGTGGCGTAAGTAGCTTTCGACCTGAAAATCGGCGTCGAAGCCATAGGTCAGGCCATCGCGATTCTGCAGGCGCCGCCCGAATTTTCGATGCAGCGCGGCTTCGGACATATAGGTGATATGCGCGGCCATACGCGCGACTGACAGGCCGCGCCGGGGCGCCGCGTCGTGACGGTGATAGTCGCCGCCATGCCAGTCCGGGTCCGCCATGATCGCCTGACGACCGACTTCATGAAACGCAATATTCTGGGCGGAATGCCGCGCGGCGCCCGCGATGGGACATGCGGCGAAGACCTGCTCGGGATACCGCGCCGCCCATTCCAGCACCTGCATGGCGCCCATGGACCCGCCGATAACCAAAAAAAGCTGTTCGATGCCCATATGGTCAATGAGTTGTTTTTGCGCGCGCACCATGTCGCCAATGGTGATGCCGGGAAAAGACAGACCGTAGGGGTCGCCGGTTTCCGGATTAATGTCCTTTGGCCCGGTCGTGCCGTGGCAGCCGCCCAGTACATTGGCGCATATGACGAAATACCGATCGGTGTCGATGGGTTTTCCCGGCCCGACCATAAGCGTCCACCATCCGCCTTTGCCGGTCATGGGATGAACGTCGCCGGCGACGTAGTGATCGCCGGTCAAGGCGTGGCAAATCAGAACGGCGTTGGATTTATCCGCGTTGAGGGCGCCATAGGTCTGATACGCTGTCGTGAAGGGGCCCAGCTCGACGCCGCAATCCAGGTGCAACTTTTCATGCAGCCCCAATTCGATCCGTTTCGCGGGATCTTCGCGGCGTATTGACGTCGGCTGCTCGTTCATTTCCTTGGCGCTGCTTTCCACCGCCCTGTTTCAGGGGGGCACGCGATCTGATTATCCGGTAGGCCGGGGTGGTTGAACGCCGACATTTCCTTGATTCTGAGGGGCATAACTAGGTATTTCGCGGCAACGGTGTCAATGTTTTCTTTGATTTCCCCGGCGGCGCGGATTACTAGTATTCGCCGCGCTTTTAACGTGGCGTAATATTTTCGCAATTCAACTGCAAAACAGACCATGACCGGTACGAACGACGCTTTAACTGCGTTGCGCCAAGAGATCGACGAAATCGACGCCGAGCTGCATAAGTTATTTATGCGGCGTGCGGAAGTCGTGGAGAACGTCGGTCGCGCTAAAGGGCGCACCAAAACGGCGGTTTTCGCACCCGGACGTGAAGCGATGGTGCTGCGAAAGCTGTTGGCGCGTCATGACGGTCGTCTTCCGCCTCAATCGCTGTTGCGCATCTGGCGCGAGATGATGCCCGCTTACGCGTCGATGCAGGCGCCCATGCCCATCGCGGTGTTTGCGACCGAGGATAATCGCCGGTGCTGGGATCTGGCGCGCGATCATTTTGGCAGCTACGTTCCGATCACGGCCTATGACAGCGCCGCTGCGGTTATCGAACAGGTCACCTCCGGCGCTGCGGTCGTTGGCGTTTTGCCCGCGCCCGATTCGGATTGTGCGACCTCGACGGAAACTGGCGATAGTGATGAAGACGACGCCCCTTGGTGGCGCGGCTTGTGCGAACAGGACCGACCGTGCGTCGTGTCTTCTCTCCCCTTTGCCGCCGGCTCCAACGCCTGGGCGGGGCCGTGCGACGCCTACGCTGTGGCGCGCATAACGCCGGACGCGACCGGCGATGACAAATCATTGGTTTGCGTCACCGCGCTAGACGCGGACGCCGCATTGGAAGCGCTTGCCTCGGCTGGATTGTCAGGCCGCCGCATCGCGTCTGATGGCGCTGATTTCCATATGGTTGAAGTTGATGAATTTTTAACGACGGATGATGCAAGGATCGCCGCGCTCGCAAATACTGCGACCGTGATCGGGGCGTACGCGTCTCCGGCGCACGATCTGATCAGGAGTTAAATGTCATGACTGGCCCCGCGCCCCGTCCCGGAATCCTTTCAATCGCGCCTTATGTTGGCGGCGGTCACGCTGTTGAGGGCGTCTCCGATGTTGTCGTGTTGTCGGCTAACGAAACGCCGTTGGGCCCCAGCGCGGACGCCATTGCGGCGTATTCAGACCATGCCAGCGCCTTGCACCGCTATCCCGAGGGCGACTCCCATGCGTTGCGGCGCGCCATCGGCGAGCGGTTTGGCTGCGACCCGGAAAACATCGTTTGCGGCGCCGGGTCTGATGAGCTGATCGCCTTGCTGATCCGTTCCTACGCCGGCCCTGGCGATGAAGTGCTGTACAGTCGTCACGGGTTTCTGATGTATCCGATTTCGGCGCTGGCGGCGGGGGCGACGCCGGTTTCCGCGCCCGAGGCGAATTACACGACGGATGTGGATGCGATGCTGGCCGCTGTGACGGACCGGACGCGCATGGTGTTTATCGCCAATCCCAATAACCCCACGGGCAGCTATATTTCCAGCGACGAGATGCGCCGTCTGCGCGATGGTTTGCGGGACGATATTCTGTTGGTGGTGGACGCCGCGTATGCGGAATATGTTTCGCGCAACGATTACACCGCCGGGGCGGGCATG
>JAESSL010000341.1 GCA_016764135.1 Alphaproteobacteria bacterium | reverse complement strand
TTGGTCATTCTCAATTCTCAACGCGCCGGACCCTCAACCGGTCTGCCGACAAAAACCGAACAATCCGATCTCTATCAGTCGGTATATGGCAGGAATGCGGACAGCCCTGTTGTTGTCCTCGCCACACGCTCGCCATCCGATTGCTTTGACGCGGCGATTGAAGCCGTTCGGTTGGCGACAAAATACATGACCCCCGTCATTTTGCTGACGGACGGCTATCTGGCGAACGCCTCGGAACCCTGGTTGATCCCGGATTTCGACGACTACACGCCCTTCCCGGCAAAATTCCGCACAGACCCGAAAGACTTTCATCCGTTCCTCCGCGACCCCGACACGCTGGGTCGGGTTTGGGTGAAACCGGGTACGCCGGAACTGATGCACCGGATCGGCGGCATCGAAAAGGGATACGACAGCGGCCACATTTCCTATGACGCCGAAAATCACCAGAAAATGACCGATGTCCGGGCTGCGAAAATCAATGGCATCGCCAACGATATTCCGGCCCAAACGGTCGAACACGGCAATACGTCCGGCAAACTGGCGGTCGTCGGTTGGGGATCAACCTATGGCCCGATCAGCCGCGCCGTCTCCAATATGATCGAGAGCGGCCACGACGTTTCCCACATCCATCTTCGCCATATCTGGCCGATGCCGGCGAATCTGGAAGAACTTCTCGGAAATTTCGATCAAATCCTGGTGCCCGAAATGAACACGGGTCAACTGCTCACTGTCCTGCGCAGCGAATTTCTTGTCGCCGCGGAGGGTCTCAATAAAGTCAACGGACAGCCCTTCAAGATCTATGGGATCGAAGACGGCATCCGCAATCGATTGGAGCGATAATATGAACGTCGCAACCCCACCGGAAAAATTGACGGCCAAGGACTTCACCACGGATCAGGAAGTCCGTTGGTGCCCAGGATGCGGCGATTACGCCATCCTGAAATCAGTCCGAAACACCTTGGCGGATATCGGCGCACAACCCCATAACACAGTGTTTGTGTCCGGCATCGGCTGCGCTGCGCGTTTCCCGTATTACATGGAGACCTATGGCTTCCATACGATCCATGGACGCGCGCCCGCTGTCGCGACCGGGCTAAAGCTGGCCAATCCGGAATTGGACGTTTGGGTCATCTCAGGCGACGGCGACGCCTTGTCCATTGGCGGCAATCACCTGTTGCACGTCTTGCGGCGCAATGTCGATTTGCAATTCCTGCTTTTCAACAATGAAATTTATGGACTGACGAAGGGGCAATATTCGCCGACGTCACGCACCGGCACCCGGTCGCCCTCCACGCCAATGGGATCCGTCGATAATCCGGTTTCAGCCGCGTTGTTTGCACTGGGATCCGGCGCCCGGTTTGTCGGACGCTCCATCGACACGCAACAAAAACATATGCCAAAGGTTCTCAAACGCGCCCATGCCCATAGAGGCGCGTCCTTTGTGGAAATTTTCCAGAATTGCATCGTCTATAACGACAATGTCTTTGGCCGCTTCACCGAACGGGACATCGCCGCCGACAATCAAATCGACGTCGAACACGGCAAACCTTTGATCTATGGTAAAGAATTGGACAAAGGACTTCGGATCAAGTCAGGCACGCTGGAACTCGAAATCGTTACAATTGGCGAGAATGGCGTCACCATCGACGACATCCTGATCCATGACGAAACCAACAAGACGCTCGCAACCTTGCTGGCGTCCATGGATCCGCCGAACTTTCCGGTCGCAATTGGCGTTCTTTATTGCAACCCCGGACCGACATACGTTGCAAGCGTTCGTCAGCAATCCGGGGACGTTGGCCGCCCGGTCAGTCCCATCAATAAACTGCTCCGCAGCGGCCATACCTGGCAAAACGGCTAATTCACGACATCTTCGCGTGAAAACATTAACGGCGTGGCGATTAAATTCGCCACGCCGTTTTTCTGTCCGCTATGTGGATTATTCTGCGATGAGCGCGCCTCGCGCCCTCAATCAACCTCGAGCAAGACGGTATGCTGGCGCCTTGTCATCGGATGCGGGCTGGTACTGATCGTCAATTTCCGCCACGGCGGTCTTGAATACCGACAGCGTAATCGTCTCATCAACGTCGAAGGCGTCAAAGCCGCAGCGATTCATGAACGAAAGCTGGTCCCGCAAAACATTACCGACCGCCCGAATTTCACCCTTGTAGAGATGTTGGTCCCGCAAGGTGCGCGCCGCAGAATACGCCCGGCCATCGGTAAAGGCGGGAAACGCCAACGCGATGAGATCCAGATCAGATATATCTCCGGAGATATCTTCGATCGACTCGCTGCTTTCGATTCTGACGCCGATCGCCCACTGACTCGCCTTCAGAGCGGATTTCTCACTCTGCCAACGCGTTAAACTGACAATAACCGCCGCGCCATCCGGCAACGTCTGATCATCGCTAAGCGTAACCCAAGCGTCTTCGACAATATCTCCGTTTTTAATGATCGGCATATAGTTTTTCCTTAAACGGCGCCGGGCCGGTGCGTAGATACATCTCGCTGAATGTCTCGCCCGAATTCCGAAGCTCGAGATAAATTTCAATGATCATTTCAACCGCATCGACAATCGCCTCGCTGGAAAAAGCGCGGCCAAGAATTTTACCAATGGACGCGGCCTCATCGGCGCGACCACCCAAGGTAATCTGGTAATATTCCTCACCCCTGCGGTCGACGCCCAGAATGCCGATATGGCCGACATGGTGATGCCCGCACGCGTTGATGCACCCGGAGATCTTGATCTGCAGATCGCCAATATCATTCTGCTTCGCGATATCGGCGAAACGTTCGCTGATCCGTTGAGCGACGGGAATTGATCGCGTTGTCGCAAGCCCGCAATAGTCCAATCCGGGGCAGGCGATAATATCACCGATCAAACCGATATTTGCTTCCGCGAAGCCAATTTCGGTCAACGCCGTCCAGACCTCAAACAAATCTTTCTGGCGCACATGCGGCAGGACAAGGTTTTGGCGATGAGTGACCCGTAGTTCATCAAACCCGAATTTTTCCGAGAGATCCGCAACCGCATCCATCTGATCCGCCGTCGCGTCGCCGGGCACTTCACCCGTCTTTTTCAGCGAGATATTGACGATCGCATAACCAGCCTGTTTGTGCTCAACGACGTTGTTTCGAACCCATGTCGCAAACGCTTTATTCTCAAAGCGTTTGGCGCCAAGCACCGGCGGATCATTCTCAAGGTCTTCATAGGGCGGCGGCGCAAAATGCGCTCTGATCCGCTCCACCTCGGCCTCCGGCAAATCAAGCGCGCCGCCTTTGATCGTTTCCCATTCGGCCTCGACCAAACGCCGCACCTCTTCGATCCCATGTTCATGCACCAAAATCTTGATGCGCGCCTTATACTTATTATCGCGCCGGCCCAATCGGTTATAGACGCGCAGGATCGCCTCCAGATAGGACAGCATGTCAGTTGCCGGCAGGAACGTCCGGATGGACTTTCCAATCATGGGCGTCCGGCCCAACCCGCCGCCGACGAGCACTTCGAAGCCAATCTCTCCATCGGCGCTTTTGCGCATCAACAACCCGATGTCGTGCACACGCACCGCCGCACGATCCTCCGACGCGCCGGTCACCGCAATTTTAAACTTTCGCGGCAGGAATCCAAATTCAGGATGCAAGGTCGACCACTGCCGGATGATTTCCGTATACAGCCGAGGGTCTTCGATTTCACCCGCCGCCACGCCCGCATATTCGTCTGCTGTCGTGTTCCGGATCGTATTGCCGCTCGTCTGGATCGCGTGCATTTCAACCGAGGCGAGTTCGTCCAGAAGGTCCGGCGCTTCGCTGAGTTTTATCCAGTTGAATTGAATATTCTGGCGCGTGGTAAAATGCCCGTAGCCCCGGTCATAACGACGAGAGATGTCGGCCAACTTATGAAGCTGGCGCGACGACAGCACGCCATAGGGCACGGCGACACGCAGCATATACGCATGGAGCTGCATGTAGAGCCCGTTCATCAAACGCAGCGGCTTGAACTCATCCTCACTCAAAGCGCCGGAGAACCGGCGATCAACCTGGCCTCGAAACTGCTGCGCGCGCTGATCAACCACGCGCTGATCGATTGCGTCATACTGATACATGATCAGGCCGCGCGTTTCTGATGAGCTGACGCCTTCAACGCCCCATCCTGCGACGCTCCCCCATCCTCCAAAGCCCCATCGTATCCGGACGTCGCATACGCAGCCGTTGGCCCCATTGCGCGAATTCGTTCCCG